>CAINLH010000287.1 GCA_903850275.1 uncultured Acidimicrobium sp. | reverse complement strand
CCCCGCGTATCCCGGGAACAACTTGGCAATCGCGCTGGTGAGGCCATCTGCAATAACCACCTTGTTGTTGTACGACGCCAAGAATTTACGAACAAACACTTGGCGGGCGTTCGCATCATCCGGGCGAACATACAGTGGCCGCAAATACACGAGACCCTTACCCACCGGCACCATTTGCAAGTCGCCAAACACCACGCGAGAGCCGCGCTGATCCAGCAGTGTCACTTGCTGTGAAACCACCGGGTCGCTGCCAAATTCGGCCGCCACTGTTGCGGGGCCTTCTGGGAGCGGGTCATTAATTTCATACACGGTGATCTTTCCGTACGACTTCGGATCGCTGGACACCACCATGAAGGCTCTCAACTCTTTTCGTGCATCGTCCGAAGAAAACGGCACGAATGGACGGAGCATTGAGAAAACTCCAAGAGAATTGGTCGAACCCGGCTCGTGGAAAATGGTGTAGTACGGCTCGAAGCGAGAAACGTTGGCGTCCTGAACATCAATGAGATCGGGGTTTAAAGCCGTACCCGCAATGCCAACAATGCCGGTAGCTCCATCGGGTTCGGAAGGTGGCGCCTGAGCAACGCTCCATGCAGCATCGCGATTAAAGAACAGTGTCGGGTCGTTGAATTGGTATCGACCGTAAATGTTCGTCTGCACACGGAACAAGTCTTCTGGGTAACGGAAGTGCGACACCAAATCGGCAGATGCTTGGGACACCGGTGTAAACAGCTTCGGGAATGCTTTCGCCCATGTTGCAGCAATTGGATCTTTAGCATCGACGATATACATGGTGATTGCACCCGAATAAGCATCGACAACTACCTTCACGCTGTTGCGCACATAGTTGAAGTTTGCACTTAGCCCCGAACCTGTCGTGAGTTGAGAAACGTTTGCTGCCTGCGCATTTGGATAACGACTTGAGGTTGTGTACGCATCAAGAATCCACACCACTTTGCCGCCAACCACTGCTGGGTATGCATCAGCGTCATAACGCAAGAAAGGAGCAATCTTTTCTACACGGTCCTTCACATTGCGCACCCACATGATCTGCGACTCGGGCGAAATGAGATTAGAGCCGAACAAGTTGAATTCTCCAAAATTCAGTGCGAACGCAACACGGCGCACGGTTGATGAAAGAGCGACGCCACCCACACCTTCATACGCTGAAGCTGCAGTGTCAGGGCATGCCTGCTCAACTTGTTTCGTTCCGACGATTGAATAACCGTCCAGGCCTTCACCTACATACAGTTGTGGTTGCTTAACCCCAAGATCGATATATGTTGGACGGCCATCAACCGTGACACGGCTTGCAGGTGCGGCCACCACACCGCAACCATGCGTGTAAATCAAATGGCGCGAAACCCAGGTGCGGTTCGGTATGCCCGCAGTGTTTAACTCGCGTGCTCCGAGGATGACCTGTTGCAATCGGCCATCGATCGAATAGCGATCGACGTCGAGGTCGCGAATTGCGTAGAACGATGTCTTGCCTTCGTCGAGCGCAAAACGATCCCGCATTTCAGTTGGATCTAACTGGCGTACATCTCGAAGTGGCGCATCCGACGCAGTCACATCTGCCGTCGAAATTGCCCCAAACGACAGTGGTGTCCTCACGACATCGCCCAGGTTCATTGCGTGCTTAGTTGCCTCAATATTGTTTGCGATGAATGGCAGCTCTTTGGTGCTCACGTTTGGTTGCACAGAGAATCGTTGGATAATCGCTGGGTAAATGCCGCCTGCCGCAATCGCTACAACAATCCACATCAACGT
>CAINLH010000286.1 GCA_903850275.1 uncultured Acidimicrobium sp. | reverse complement strand
TTGGTAAAAGCGAGTACATGGATTCGTGGAAAACAAAGTTTTTGTTTCCCGCTCTAGGGATGATCCCAGTCGATCGAGAGGGTGGGGAGAAGGCAAATACTGCATTGGTAGCTGCCGAGGCCGTTCTGCGCCGTGGCGAATTGTTTGGCATATTTCCTGAAGGAACCAGAAGTCGCGACGGAATGTTGTACAAGGGCCACACAGGGGCAGCACGATTGGCGCTCAAAATGATGTGCCCAATTTTCCCTGTGGGAGTGGTCGGTACCCGAGAGATACAACCACCCGATGCAAAACTTCCGAAGACTGGTGGGCGAGTGTCGATAACGGTTGGTAAGGCAATTTCTCCCGAGCGCTACGCATCCAGAACCGACGATCACCTGATTATGCGAGAGATGATCGACGAAGTGATGTTTGAGATTCAGACCATTACGGGTCAGGAATACCGAAACGTGTATGCCACCAAAAGAAACACCACAGCCGAGCCCGCCGATGGCTCTCGCAATTTCACCTCTGTGTAATTGTTCCAAAAATCGGTAGTTAGAGAAACTAGACTTGTGTATAGATGAGTGCACCTTCCGCAACTATTGATGTTTCTTTGCCCGATGGTTCGGTCCGCACCTTGCCTCAGGGTTCCACCGGTCTTGATTTAGCAAAAAGCATCGGGTCGCGTTTGGCTAAGGCAGCAGTTGCGGCTGTAATCGATGGTTCCGAGTCAGATCTTGGGTTGCCTCTTCCGTCGGGAGCCGTTGTTGCAATCATCACATCCGATTCGGAGGCCGGTCGCCACGTACTGCGTCACTCAACGGCGCATGTCTTGGCCCAGGCAGTGTTGCAGTTGTACCCAGGCGCCAAGTTCACGATTGGGCCCGCTATTGAGGACGGCTTTTACTACGACTTCGACTTACCGGGCGGCCTGACCTTCAGCGATGACGATCTTGCAAAGATCGATTCGAAGATGCGAGAAATCATCAAGGCTGGTCAGCCATTCATTCGCAGCGAAATGTCTTCGGCCGATGCCTTGAAACTGTTTGTCGATCAGCCTTATAAGCGCGAGATTATTGAACGCGTGACAACTGGAGCCGCCGACGGCTCGGATGCCAGTGAAGTTCAAGACGGTGATGTTGTGAGTGTGTATCGCAACACGGAAACTTTCGTAGATTTGTGTCGCGGTCCGCATGTTGCCACCACGTCAGCGCTTGGCCACTTTGCGCTGATGAAGGTTGCTGGCGCCTATTGGCGTGGCAACGAAAAAGGCCCGATGTTGCAACGCATCTACGGCACTGCATGGGAGTCCAAGTCGGCGCTTGAAGAGCACATCACTCGCCTTGCCGAAGCAGAGAAGCGCGACCATCGAAAACTTGCAGTCGAAATGGATTTGCTTTCGTTTCCGCAAGAACTGGGCGGCGGGCTGGCAGTTTGGCACCCAAAGGGCGCGATCATCCGCAAGTTGATGGAGGACTACAGCCGCCATCGCCACCAGACGGGTGGTTACCAGTTCGTGTTTACGCCGCATATTGCGAACGCCGAATTGTTCGAAACTTCTGGACACTTGCATTTTTATAAAGACGGCATGTATCCACCGATGGAGATGGACAACGGCACCTATTACCCGAAGCCGATGAATTGCCCTATGCACTGTCTCATCTACCGTGACCGCCAGCGCAGCTATCGTGAACTTCCACTTCGCCTTTTCGAGCTTGGCACTGTATATCGGTACGAACGGGCCGGAACGCTGCACGGACTGTTGCGCATTCGTGGATTCACTCAGGACGACAGTCACATTTTTTGCACGGAAGACCAAATGGCA
>CAINLH010000285.1 GCA_903850275.1 uncultured Acidimicrobium sp. | reverse complement strand
GTGGTTGATCATTGATGCCAACGCTGGGTTGGTGACAATGTTCTGGTTGGGCCTCACCGTATTGGTGGGTGAGTGGCTGGTGTTTCGCAAGCGGCGTAAGACCTGAACCTGTTGGCGCTGCCCGATGGGGCAGAATAGAGAGATGATCAACAAACGCGGTTCATTGTTTGCAGTGTCGGTGTTGGCAGTGGTTTTGACAGGTTGCAGCATTGGCGGTGGCGACACCTATAACGGTGCAGATGCGGGCACGCACGGCGTAACCGTGCAGGCAACCGGCACGGCGAAAGTAGTGCCAGACGGCGTTTCGTTTACTTTCTCGATCAGCGTGCTTGCGGAAAATACCGAGGAGGCACTGTCGAAGGTGGCCGAGGGGTCTGAGAAGGCGCGCAAAGCATTGGAGGAATCTGGCGTAGTAAGTGAAGACTTCTCCACACAGAACGTCAGCGTGTATCCGGAATATACGTATAACACCGACGGGTCGTCTGGCTCGGTGAGCGGATACAGGGGCACTCAGGCATTTGCGGTTACGTTGCGCGATACAACAAAGGCTGGCGACGTTGTGGATGCTGTAGTTGCTGCAGTGGGCAACAGCGTGCAAATCAATTCGGTTGTACCAATATTGCTCGACACCCAAGATGCCGCGGATGATGCGCGAGAGAAGGCAGTGAAAGCTGCAAAAGCTAAAGCCGAGTCTTACGCCGACTTGCTGGAGTTGGATTTAGGAGACCTTCAGTACATCACCGAGATTTCTTCACCATCTTGGGAAGCCCGTGCAATAGTGGGTTCAAACGATATGGCAACTAGCGCTAAGACCGAGATTGATCTTGGTGTTCAGGAAGTGTCGGTAACTGTGGAAGTTCGATACAAGTTCGACTGATCAAGAACCGATATTTAGCTGCATGACAACATGCGGCAACTGGTTGAGCTGCGTGTTGCGCAGGTAGCGCCAGCCCTTTTGTTCGTACCAGCTCTGCTTGTCCTCTGTGTAGAGGAACAGTTGGCTGAACCCAAGTTGGTTGGCGCGAGATACCAGGTGGGTGAGGAGCGCATTGGCAACGCCTTGCTCGCGTGCCTTGGGGTGCACGAATAATGCAGCCACCCACGGGCCTGGCTCTGTTGCATCGGGCAGGTCATCGTCGTCTACAAGAGTGACGCAACCGAGCAGCATGTCGTTTGAGTCAATTGCCACGAATGTTTCTGCAAGCCGGCCGCTTTTGCCGTCGGAATGCGAGTAAAGGTTGAGATATGTCTGCACTGTGTCGTTAGGAAACTCGTGAGCCCAAGCCTCGAAACCCCACTGTGCTGCTTCGCCCCAGTGCTGTGGTGTTTGCGCAATGTTGTGCACGGTGAAGGTGTTCAATTGCGGTGGTGCAACAAACGTTCCGTCGGGCATTGAAGGAAACTCGATGATCTCGATAACGGCGTCAATGTTGATGGGACCATATATATGTGGGAAGAACGGTTCGCCTGGCAAGGCTGGCGAGCCATCGATGTGTGCGGGTGGCTCCCATTTCAGTGGGCTGGCAAGCAGTTTGGGGTCGATGCGCAACAGCAGCATGTCGTTCGCGCCTGCGTAGTACTTGTTGGTAACGCCAACCATTTGGTGCT
>CAINLH010000284.1 GCA_903850275.1 uncultured Acidimicrobium sp. | reverse complement strand
GCAACATTGATGCTGGTGTTGAAATACTCGACGGCCTTAGTTGCAAGCTCTGGTGCATTTTCCTGAAAACCATACGGAGTGTCCAAAAGCGCTGCGCGAACTGGCTTTGGCAACTTTCCAACAAGCATTCGGTGAGTGGAAACCATCGTCGGCGAGGTTTCGCCCGAACCCATAATCGTGAGAATTCGTGGGAGAGTCATGCGAAGAATCCGTCCTTAGTGGCGTTATGTACAACTTGAGCAAATCGTTCTGGGTGCTGAGCATGAAGATCATGATCGGCGGGGCTAAACCACTCAACCCGAACAACTGGCACCATGCTCAGCGCTTGTTCAACAGCATGCCGCTTTGTTTCGGCAAACACGCCGCCTGGCCCTTCTGCTGGAACAAACAGCACAGGCACCTTGATGTCGCTATATAGATGTGTCGGCTTGTGTTCCCAAAGGCCCCTCAACACCTTTAAATGTCGATCCAAGGTGAGCCACGGCCGCACAGTGCCGTCGGGCAGGTGCTCCATGTTGGCCATTGCCCCATCGATTCCTGTTTGTGGCCAGTCGGAGTGAGCACGCTGCATGTATTCACGCATGTTCTTGGCAGAAGTACCAAGCAAGTTCGGTGGGCGCAACGCGATCGAACATGCCTCCCACTCGGGAAAGTGATTTTGTAATTCAAGAAAGCCGCCGTCCACTGCAACCACACCACGCACAAGCTGCGGGTATTGGTGCGCGAGTTCAATGACAACATTGCCGCCCCAGGATTGCCCACAAACAACCGGACGAACGTACCCGCGCACTGCCAACACTTCCAGCAATTTTGCAAGATCAAAAGTTACGGTCTGCATGTCGTAACCGTCGTCGGGTTTTTCGCTTTGGCCATGCCCGCGCAAATCAACCGCAACCACAGGGTGACCAAGCGCCACAAATGCCAGTGCCGCACCTTCCCACAACATGGCATTAGAGGCCAAGCCATGAACCAGCACCAGCGGGGCCTCCGACAACGTTTGCGTGTCTCCCCACCGAACAATGCGCAGTTGAACACCGGTTCCCGTTGCCACCATCTCGCTTGTGTACATGGCTTTATTCACGGTGTTCACACTACGCTTCGATACCAATGGCCATGAATGTCCTGCTCATTACTTTGGATCAATTTCGTGCCGATTGCTTGTCGGTTGCTGGTCATCCACTCGTGAAAACACCCAATCTCGATCGGTTGGCCAAAAACGGAGTTCGACTGACCAAGCACTACAGCCAATGTGCGCCTTGCTCGCCGGGCCGCGCAAGTTTGTACACGGGCATGTATCAGATGAATCATCGCGTGGTTGCCAATGGCACCCCGCTCAACCGAGAGTTTGACAACGTTGCACTTCTTGCCAAGCGCGCGGGTTATTGGCCAACTTTGTTTGGCTACAC
Organism: uncultured Acidimicrobium sp.; assembly: GCA_903850275.1. Classification (GTDB taxonomy): domain Bacteria; phylum Actinomycetota; class Acidimicrobiia; order Acidimicrobiales; family Ilumatobacteraceae; genus UBA3006. Next base: position 1,376 of record CAINLH010000284.1, on the reverse strand, counting down.
CGATCAGGCAATCGACCCACGAGATGCGAGTGGCCCCGACGACTGGCGCCTCAATTCATTTGAAGGTGTTCTGCCAGGGTTCGATTGCAAACTTTTCATTCCCGAGAATCATGAACTTTGGATTGAACACCTTCGCGCAAATGGCTTTGATCTCCCAATGGATGCGCAACATGCATTGCGCACCGAGCCAGATCGCCCCGAGCAATTTGGACTCTCAACGTTCCTCACAGACCACTTGTTGAATTGGATGCGCGAACAGGACGGGCCTTGGTTTGCACATGCCAGCTACCTACGCCCGCATCCACCCTTTGCTGCCGCAGGCAAATGGTCGAAGGCATACGACCCTGCAGATGTGGAATTGCCAATTGCGCCAGGCAACGACTTGCACCCAGCACATGAAATGTTCATGCAACTGGCCGATGCATCGGCCCCAGCCGACGAAGCAGGCAAGCGCCACATGCGAGCGCAGTACTACGGAATGATCGGCGATGTCGACGAACAATTAGGCCGAGTGTGGGATGCGCTCGTGGAAATGAACATGTGGGACAACACCATGATCATCGTTACTGCCGACCACGGCGAACAGCTTGGCGACCACGGACTGAAAGAAAAGCTTGGCTTCTTTCCGCAGAGTTATCACATTCTTGGAATTGTTCGCGATCCTCGTAACAGTGCACAGTTCGGGACAACAGTTAACGAGTTCACCGAAAATGTCGACTTGCTTCCTACGATTGCTGAAGCACTAGGGCAACCAGTTCCATCGCAATGCGATGGCCTACCGCTGACTCCATTTCTTTCCGGCAATCAACCACCTTGGTGGCGCGATGCAGCAACGTACGAATACGACTGGCGTAGTTGGTTCATACGACAATCTCAAAGACAATGGCCATGGGACCAACGCCTCGAACAACAACACCTCACTACCCGTGTGTACGACAACCGTGCATACGTGCAGTTTGGAAACGGTTCGTGGCTCTCATTCGACCTCGCCACCGACCCCACGTGGCGCACGTATCTAACTGACACAAGTGCAACCTTGCAGATGACCCAAGACATGTTGGTATGGCGTTCGAGACACACCAACCGCCAGCTCACCAGCATGTTGATTGAAAACGGTGGAATCGGCCAGTGGCCCAACGGGGTTGCCTGGCGCGACTGAGGTCACGCACTTCAGTCCGCCCAAATACTGGCACCACTTATTACTGTGTAATCAGCACGCCTAGCCGTTGCGTACACCCCCGAAAGAAAGTCCCCCATGCTTCAAAATCTTGCTCGTTTTTGCGTTCGCCGTCGTCGTGAAATGGTTGGTTTCTGGCTCGTACTCCTTGTGGCACTTGGAGTTGCCGCCGGTTCGATGGGCTCCAGTTTCAGTACCG
>CAINLH010000283.1 GCA_903850275.1 uncultured Acidimicrobium sp. | reverse complement strand
GCGGTGGGTGACGTATTGTCGTTTACCAACGTTGGCGCATCAAGCACACTCACCGATCGTTTGCCGCAGGATTTTCGTGCAGTAGCGATAGCCCTACGCACCGTGTTGCCCAACATGCAACCTGGCAACACCGTGGATGTCATTGCAAATGGTGTGCTCTTGGCAGCAGACGGGCTGGTGCTCTATGTGTTGCCCGAATCGAACACTGTGGTTGTTGCTGTGCCGTCGGCGGTGTCGCCTGCTGTTGCAAGTGCCGCCGCGATCGGCGACGCGACGCTGGTTGTTTCTAGTTAGCGCCAGGAAGACGCGGCAATAGAAAGCACGCCGAAACCGACAGCAACGCGATACATCACGAACATGTTGAAGTTGCGGGTGCGCAAAATGCGAATCATGCCCCACATGGCAACCCAGCCCGAAACGCCCGCTGCGATGATGCCAGCGATCATTGGGGCAATCAACCCGTCGGGAATGCCGTCGCGAACCAATTTGACCAACGAGAACAACACTGCGCCACCGATGACGGGAACGCTCATCAAAAAACTGACCCGCGCGGCTGCATCGCGTGAGAAACCAAACTTTCGTGCGGCGGTAATGGTGATGCCGGAGCGAGACGTGCCTGGGTTAAGTGCCAACACCTGCGCCAAACCAATAAGCAATGCATCCTTGCGCGTGAACGTGTCTACATCGCGCGTTCCCTGCTGACGATCGGCCCACAAAAGCAGCAAACCAAAAAACACCAGCGAAACAGCGATGAGAACGGGTGTTCCCAATTTGTCGGTTATCCACTGCTGGCCGATTGCGCCCGCGATACCAGCGGGGATTGCAGACGCCACAAAGAGCCACGCACGCTTGCCCATTTGCTTATCGGCACGCTTCGGTGAAACAACAATGCGAATACCCTCGCGCACGTAACCAATAAGTTCGGTACGAAGATAAAACAGCACCGCAACGAGCGTTCCAAGATGGAGCGCGGTGTCGAATGCCTTTTCGATGGAAGCGCCATTGGCGACATCGGCAAAGTCGTTCCAGCCGAACAGCCACGGCACTAATGCAAGATGCCCGCTTGACGAAATGGGAAGAAATTCGGAAAATCCTTGAACAAGCCCCAGGATGATCGCGTGAAGTATCGGCATGAGTACAGGTTTAGTTGATTGAGTTAAACCAAAATGGTTTCAAGGTCGGAAATGCTCGTAAACGCTCTGTCTTGGGTCACGAGTGGAACCCCCTGGTTGATTGCAGTCGCTGCAATCCAAACATCGTTCTCTGAAAGTTTGGATTTTTTTGCCTGACCCGAGGCTCGCACTGCCGCCCAAACGCTTGCGATGTCGCTCGTAATGTCTATTGCTTCAAAATCCATTACTTTGCGAAATGTCGCCATGCGCTTCGCTCTCGTTTGTTGATCAGTAGCGCTGTAGATGCCAAATTCAAGTTCGGCAAGTGTGATGACAGAAATTGCTAGTTCGTCCGGAATCATCTGCCTATTTACGCTGCGACCAAGTTCAAGCGAGATAAAAATATTTGTGTCGAGTAACCCGCGTGTCACTTTGTTCCATCCCACATGGCATCAGATCGCTGATCAAGCTCTGCCATCGTCAGCAGCCCTTCGTTGAGTTCATCAATTAATCCGCGGTCAATTGAAAAAAAGATGTGCTCTAGTTCTGCCTTCGGCACCCACCTACGCTTTGCGGAAACAGGTTGCAACTCGGCCATGGGAATACCGTCAACAGTGATCACGATCGTTTCTCCTTTGTTTGCGCGCGCGATGAGGTCACGCGTGTTATTTCGCAATTCGCGGGAAGGCACTTCGGTCATTTTCGAACTGTAGCACATGTGCTACAGCACGGGTATTACACGGTTGTTTACTGGCTATTGACCGCTCATTGTCACGTCGCGAATGACAAGTGTCAGGCCCGCAGCGCGCGATGGCAACCAATCGACGTCGCCACCTATTGCAACGATGTCGAGCAACATTCGCTGCAGCGTTGAAGCAATAGTGAACTCGCGCACGGGTTCGGCAATGGCGCCGTTACGAATGAGCATGCCGCTTGCGCCTGTCGAGAAATCGCCCGAGATGGGGTTCACACCGCTGTGCAAACCCTGCACCATCTGAATCCAGACACCGTCGTCTACGCCCTTGATCAGTTCTTCTTGGCTCAAAGTTCCTGGTTGAAGTTGCATCGCTATGCAGCCAACGCCAGGGGTGCCGGCAAAGCCGCCGCGCGTTGCGTTGCCAGTGCTCTTGGTGTTGTTACGGCGCGCGCTGTAGCTCGACTGCACGAACATTTTGAGCACGCCATTTTCAATCAGCACATTTCGTCGCGCTGCCAAGCCTTCGCCGTCGATGTCTGTTGCGGTGTAGGCCTTCGGGTTGGTTGGGTCGTCCACCAATGTGATGCGCGGGTCGGCAACTGCTTCGCCCAATTTGTCGGCAAAGAAGCTGCGGCCCTTGGCAACATTTTCACCGTTCAACGTGCTTGATAACACGCTCAAAAATTGCGACGTAACAAATGGGTCGAGCACCACAGTCGTGCGCTTGCTGGGTGGCTTAATTGCGCCAAGCAAACGTGTTGCGCGGTCGGCTGCTTCACGCGCGGCCTTGGACAACTTAAATTCTTGCGGCGAGTCGGCAACAGAGAAGCCGTAACCCGTCTGGGTCTCGTCGCCGTCGTCGGCCAGCGTGCTGACCGATACGTAACACGAATTGCCGCGGCCACTTTCGCGGATGCCGGTGGTGGTTGCAACTGCAACTTCGCCCCACCCGTCGTCGTAATTTGATTCTTCAACACGCACGCGCGAATCCATACCGAGTGTGAGTATTTCCAGCTCTTTCGTTAGCGCAATTTTTGCCTCGGTGGAATATGCGGCAAGGTCGTCGTCCCAAAACTTTTGTGGAATCTGAGGAACGCCGTCTGGTTCTGCAAGGCCGGCATATTCGTCTGGAGTACCGAAAGCAACGTTGTCGCGGGCATCGGCCAGCACTTCGGCAATTGCACTGGCGTCCAAGGTTCCTGCATACGCAAAGCCGGTGCGCCCGTCTTTAATAACACGGATGCCAATGCCTTCACTTTGTGCCGAAACAAAATGCTCTACTTCACCTTCATATACGCGCACTGCGGTCTCGCCGCCGCGGCTGACATAGGCCTCGATTTGTTCGCCCTTACTGGCTTGCGCAACAACGCGGTCGACCATTGCCTGCAAGTCGGGAACTGTGGTGCTCATGCTGCTGTGCCACCAATGGTCATTGATTTAACGCGCAATGTTGGTTGCCCATCGCCCACTGGAACACCTTGGCCGTCTTTGCCGCAGGTGCCCGGGTTGCCCATCGCGAAATCGTTTCCGAGCAAATCGATGTCCTTCAGTACCT
>CAINLH010000282.1 GCA_903850275.1 uncultured Acidimicrobium sp. | reverse complement strand
TTGGTTGCTCAGCTTGTTGTTGAAGAATGCATCAATTGTCGACATCTTCTGGGGCCTCGGGTTCGTTGTTGTTGCGTGGGTGGCAAATTTTGCATCGGATGGATCTTCGGATGTGGGTCTGATTGTTGCGGCGATGGTCAGCATTTGGGGCCTGCGATTAGCCGGTTACTTGTGGTGGCGAAACCACGGTAAGGGTGAAGATTTTCGCTACGTGGCTATGCGCAAGCATTACGGAGTTCGCTTTCCATTGATCAGTCTTGTAACCGTGTTTGCATTGCAGGGAGTGCTGATGTTCGTCGTGTCGATTCCTGTGCAGCTGGCGCAGCAACCCTCGGACGAATCAATCAATTTTTTTGGCGTAATCGGAGTATTGGTTTGGTTTATCGGTGTGATGTTCGAGTCGGTTGGAGACGTGCAATTGGCACGCTTCAAAGCTCGTCCAGAAAACTCGGGCAAAGTGATGGACAAAGGTTTGTGGCGCTATACGCGTCACCCAAACTATTTTGGCGATGCATGTGCCTGGTGGGGTATTGCAATAGTCGCGTTGCAGTCCAACACGGGTTGGTTAGGTCTGCTTGGTGCTGGAGCAATGAGTTTTCTTCTGGTGCGTGTTTCGGGTGTGCCGATGTTGGAGAAAACGATGCACAAGCGTCGTCCCGATTATGTTGCCTACCAAGAGCGCACCAGCGGTTTTATTCCGCGTAAACCCAAAAACAGGTAGGTCAGATGTTGCCGTTGCCGCGCAGTTTGGACCATGCGCCGAACTGATCCAATGCAGCAACCGTTTGGCTGATGGAGTTTGGCGGCACTGGGTGGCTGATTAGGTAGCCCTGGGCTTTTGCGCAATGCAGTTCGGCAAGGGTCTGAAGTTGGCGAACACTTTCAACGCCTTCGGCAACCATGTCGAGGCCAAGTGATTCGCCCATCGCGATAATGGTGCGTACAAGCGATCGTGCGCTTTGATCATCGGCAACACCACTCACGAAGGATTTGTCAATTTTGAGGCGATGAATCGGAAATTTCTGAAGCAAAGACAGCGAGGAGTAGCCGGTGCCAAAGTCGTCGATTGCAATGCGAACTCCGATGTCGCACAACTTGGTCAGCGTCGCAAGCGCCTGATCGGGTTGCGCAATCATCACGCCTTCCGTTATCTCAAGCCACAACTGCTCGGCTGGTACGTGCGAACGCATGAGTGCTTCGCTAACAACTGCAACAAAATTTGGGTCGTGCAACTGGCGGGGCGAAACGTTTACCGACATGGTGGCATCGCTGCGGCAGGCACCCTCGGAAATCCAGCCGCGCAAGTGGGTGAGAGCTTCAAGTAATGCCCATGCTCCGATTGGAACAATTGTTCCCGTTTCTTCAGCAATTGGGATGAATTCGGCTGGCGAAATCATCGAACCGTCCTCGCGTTCCCATCGCATGAGCGCCTCGAAACCAACGACGTCACCTAGGTCGATGTCGACGATTGGTTGATGCACCAGTCGAAGTTCGCGACGTTCGAGAGCGCGGTACAGGGCAGTTTCAACGGCAAGCCTCTGAGTCACACGTTCGAGCATGGATTCGTCAAATACCGCAACACAATTTCGCCCGGCGTCTTTGGCGCGGTACATGGCGGTGTCGGCGTGGCGAAGAAGGTCGTCTGCGGTTGCAGTGATCTTCGGGTGGTAGGTGGCAACGCCAATGCTGGCGGAGACAAACACGTCTCCTTGGCGCAACGAAAGTGGTTCATTGAAACTTTCAAGAATCCGATCGGCCAGCAACATGGCATCGGTTTGATTTTTCGTCTGAGCATCGAGCACGACAAATTCGTCTCCAGATATACGCCCAACGATGCACCGAGCTGGAAGGACGTTTCGAAGGCGCTGCGAGACCGCGACAAGCACATTGTCTCCAGCTTGATGGCCGAGTGAATCGTTGATGTTCTTGAACCGATCAACGTCAATAAAGAGAACGGTTGGCTGCCTGCTTTCAGACCAAGCACCAATCAGTGCGTTACTTACGTGGGTGAGCATCAGCGGCCTGTTCGGCAAACCAGTGAGCGCGTCGGTCTCTGCAGAAAAAATGAGCTCTCGCTGTGTTTGTGCGTTTGCTCGCACGGCATGAATCACTCGAGCAGTTACTGCAGCAGTGAGTACAAAAATGGAAATCGCGCGCACCGCTCTGTCGGAATTGTCGGCTGGGTCCGTAAGTGCGAGCACAAGTACAGGAATGGTGAGCGCCGCTGTGGTGACAATAAGTCTGCCAAGCAGCGGGCGTTGCTGCGGAACTGGGCCATGTGCGGTAAGCGTCGAGATACTTGGGTGAACGAAGGCTGCTGATGCAAAGAACAAACAGAGAATGTATGCGGAGGAGGCGTGAACCTGCGAGAAGTCGGCTCTACCAGAGTCGACCGCGGAGTACATGAAATCTCCGAGCAATGTAAATGCAATTGCGCCGGCCACCAGCCACACGGAAGGTGATCGCGCCTCGTCACCAAACAACAAAGTTGCAAGCGAGAACAGCACAATCGCGCTAATTCCCAGCGTGGTTGCTCCTAGAACAGTTACGAGCAATGTTTGATCGGTCAGTTGGGAGACTGGTTGTAAAAACGCGATCCAAATCAAAAACCAAGCACCAAGAGCGACAATGAGTCCGTCTGTGAGAACGCTAAATGGTTCGTTACCAAGCCTGCGACGAATAATGAACAACAATCCGCCTGCGAGCAAAACTTGTACGCCTAGAAAAAGTGATTCGGGAATTGCCTGTAGCTCTGGGTTAGCGGTGAACGAGCCGTCCAACAATTGGGCAACGGCAGAGAGCGTGGCAATCGCGATAAGTGTGGGCCAGATGGCCCGATCAGGCCTGTGCTTGCGCACAGAGATGAATACGGCTGGCGCTAATTGAAGGGTGGCAATGAGATACAGAGCCGAACTGACCTGAGTGGATAACGCAAAAGAGTTGGCTACAGCCAAGACGCAACCGACGCCCACTAAAGCCCAAGAAGCGCGGGCAAATGGAGGAGTCGTCACTCGAAAAACGGTACTACATCCCATTTTCATGGCTCAGGATGGGGTATTTTTGAATCAGGCGGAGGTGTAGACCTCGGGTGTCGTTCGCGGCGCCCTGTTTTGGAGACCGCAAACATGTTCGTTACTCGCCACTCGCCAGTACTTGACCCTACGTTGAGGGATCAACTGTGGGCGTTGTACACGCGTTCGTATTTACAGCTTGCGCAGGAAACCGTGACTCACGAGATGTTGGATCGAGAAGAATTCAACGACCAACTTGGCGATTCGACCAACCGGGCATGGGTTGTCTGGGAGGACAACGACCCGATTGCGATGACCTTGATTGCAACGGACATAAAACGAACGCGCTGGCTCAGCGAGCATTATTTCAAACAACACTTTCCAGAAAAGTTCAAACTCGGTCGGGTTCACTATGTGGTGTGGGCAGTTGTTGATCCCGGTTATGTGACTCGTGGTGCGAGCATCTTCATGGCTCGCCAAGCCATGGCGGTTGAAGCCCGCGAAGGTTCGTTGCTGGTGTTTGACATGCCCGAAGAGAATCAGCCAAACGCAACTGGTGGCGCAGCCGAATTGATGCGCAGAATGGCACGGATGGTCGGAGAGGCCGATCTGTTGCCACTTACGGTTCAGCGCTATTACGCACTCGACTTCAAGTCGGCCGTTGTGAGCGACTCCCATGCGGACAACCCCCAAGAAAGCCTGCTCACCTCGCCAAACTAAGCAAGGTACGTTTCCGCTAGAATTTCGGGAGCATGAGTAACTGCCGCAGTCGTACTGCATGATTCGTCAATGACCGCTATCACTCCTGGCGTTACCTTCGTCGTACCTGGCGCGCATCTTATGGCTGGGCTGCTTGGCGAGCGCGACGAGCACCTTCGATTCATCGAAACCGAGTTTCCCGAATCAACCATTCGTGTTCGCGGCAACGAGATAGCGATCACTGGCGCTCAATCGGCAACCTTGTCCCGCTTGTTCGAAGAACTGACCTCGCTGCTGCAGCGTGGCGAGAATTTAGATCGTTCGGTTTTAGCTCGATCCTTAGTCATGGTGCAGGCCAATGAAAGCCCCAGCGTCATTTTGACCGAAGAGATTCTTCGCACCAGCACAGGAAAAAATGTGCGAGCAAAAACTGCTGGTCAACGTCGTTATGTGCACGCGATCAACGAAAACGTCATTACCTTTGGTGTTGGCCCCGCCGGTACGGGTAAAACCTCCCTTGTGAAGGAGGGAATCAGCAAGATCTTAGGTCGCGAGTTCGCATTCATTGCTCTCGGCGGTTGCGGCGACAGCAGTTTCTTGGAGGGCCACTCCTACACGTATGAAGGGAGTACATGGGGAAAAATCGTGCAGATTTTGATTGAGAGCAAGTGCAT
>CAINLH010000281.1 GCA_903850275.1 uncultured Acidimicrobium sp. | reverse complement strand
CAACAGTTTCGCGCGGGTCGGCCACGACCCAGATTGCCCCACCCGTGGTGGCGGCGGTGGTGGTGCACGAGCCCGGTGCGTGGTTTGCAGAGACGCTGCAGGCCCTGGCTCAACAGGATTACCCCAACCTGCAGACGCTGTTCTTCGTTACCTCTGGCTCGCAGACGGCCGAGGAGATTCGCAAGCAGTTGCCCGATGCGATCATTCGAACGGTGGACGGAAACCCGGGATACGGGCCATTGATGAACGAGATTGGTCGTCTTGTGGAGGGCGACGGTGGGTTCTTTTGCTTACTGCACGACGATGTTGCCTTGGAGCCGGATGCCGTGAGCAGGCTGATGGAGGAAATGTTTCGATCCAATGCCGGCATCGTTGGCCCCAAGTTGGTGATGTGGGACGACCCGACCATTGTGCAAAGCGTGGGCTTTGGTGTCGACCGAATTGGTGAGGTCAGTTCGATCGCGGATGTTGGCGAAAAAGATCAAGAGCAACACGATGCGGTTCGCGACGTGTTTGCACTTCATTCGGCCTGCTTGCTTGTACGCGCCGACTTGTTTCGAGAAATTGGGGGTTTTGCTCCAGACATTCGGTTCTTCGGTGAGGACATTGATTTGTGTTGGCGTGTTCACCTCAGCGGCGCTCGTGTCGTAATCGTTCCCGCAGCAAAAGCACGTCACCTCAACAGTTTCGACAGTCGAACAAACGAGCCTTCGCGTGTTGCCCTTGAAGCACGTCATCGCGTGCGAACGATCGCCACACTGTCCGGCAGATTTCAATTGCCATTTGTGCTCGTGCAGTTGCTTATTGCCACACTCATCCAAACTGTTGTCAGTATTTTTGGCGGTGGGCTGCGTGCTTCGTTGATCGCGATGCGGGCTGCACTTGCCGTGGTAGTCGATGTCCCGTACATCATTCGGCGGCGCGCACAGGTTCGTCCATATCGCCGCATTGCGCCTCGCGAAATACACGAATTACAAATTCGGGGTAGTGCGCGACTCTCTTCTTTCGTCAGAAAGCGCAGAATGCGATTTACGCAAAATCCACTTGCACTTGAACGTGATGGCGAAACGTCCAACACGAAGGGTGTCGTAATCGGCATTTTGGCGACTGTGGCGCTCATTGTTCTTGGCAGTCGCGGTTTGATCGCCAGCGGGATAGCACCGGTTGGTGAGTTCCTTCCTCTTCGTGGCGCAACCGAGTCGCCTTCGGCATTGTTGTCGTCGTACTTGAGCGGATGGTGGCAGTCTGGTTTTGGTCACGCGGGTGCAAACCCAACGGGAATTGCATTGTTGGCTCTGGCGGGAATTGGTTTTCTGGGCCGCCTTGGTGCACTGCAGACGTATTCAGTGATCGGCGCATTACTGATGGGCTGTTGGGGAATGTGGAGCGTTGCTGCAGGATTCTTTTCTGTTCGCGCGCGTGCGATTGGCATGGCAACCTACGCCGCTGCGCCGCTGCCATATGTGGCTATTGAGGGTGGGCGGTGGGGCGTCTTGTTGTGTTATGCGGCATTGCCGTGGATGATCCGAATGTTTGTCAAAGTAGGCGCGCGTCCCTCCGGCGCGGCACTTACAAAGCTGCTCGCAGGCGCTGTTTTGCTCACTGCAGTCGTTACATCATTTACACCTGCTTTTGCGTTGGTCTTAATTTGGCTGGGAATTGTTTGGGTTATCTCCGACACCATCAGCCGCGTCGCTGCGTCATCAGCATTTGGGGTTTTTCGGCTTGTGTCGGTCGGTGTTGTTGGAGCATTTGTGCTGCATTCGCCGTGGTCTGGAGAGTTCTTTGTCGCCGATTGGTTGGACAAAGTCATTGGTCAGCATCCTGATGCCGCCAAGCAGGTTGGAATGTTGAATCTCTCTCGACTCGATGGCGGGCTGTGGGCTATCGGTGTACTTGTACTTGGACTTTACGCACCGACGTTTATTTCGATCGTGGTTGCACGCGCGCAAATGGTGGTGTGGTCCACTCGAGCACTGATGATGGTGGTACTTACTGGCGCAGTACTCGTGCTTAACGATTCGGGGACTATAAATCTTTCACTTCCAGAAACCGGTTTGATGCTTGCAATCATCGCGTGTGGTTTGGCGCTGGGTGCTGCGACGTTGGCAAACATCATGTTTGATGAAACTGCGATACGTCCGAATGGGTTATGGAGGTCGCTCGGAGCGCTTTCACTTATTGCGGCAACCGTTGGAATGGTGCCAGCAATTACTGGGGTAGTAGACGGCAGATGGGGTCAACCCGAAACAACATTGTCGCAGTTGCTCACTCAATTGCCCACGAACCCAGAGAGCGGTGATTACAACGTCGTATTCGTTGGGCGAAGCGAAGTGCTGCCAATGGCAGGAAAATCAATCAACGATGCAGTTGCATTTGCGGTGTCCGATGACGGCGAGTTGACGCTCCGCGACCACTGGATGCCAATCTCAAGTTCGCTCGATGAGTCAGTTAGTTCCGCTTTTAGCGCAGTTATTGCCGATCAGACAGTGCGCGCAGGCAGGTTGCTTGCACCATTGGCAATTCGATACATCGTTGTGCCAATTGTTGACGGTGGTGCATCAACGGTTGAGCGACCGCTACCTGCGCCAGATGGTTTGCTTGCAAGCTTGTCTGCGCAACTCGATTTTCGCAGGGTGTACACAGCGAATGATCTGGTGATATTTGAAAACGTTGCTTACATTCCATCGTTGGCCGTTATCGATGAAAACACTTCGCTCGTCAGTGAGCAGGCTGGTTCGGAAGTGCTGCTCTCAAGCCAACTCGCAAGCGTTGCTCCGTTGGCTCGAAGCGGAGACGTTGAAAGTGTTCCTTCGCAGATCGGTGTAGGTACGGTTCACGCAGCGGTTCCATTTGATGATGGTCTTGCGTTGGATATCCAGGGAGTCAAAGTGAAAGCTCGCGTTGCTTTCGGTGGCACCTCGGCTTTTGATTTACCGATTGAAGGTGTTGCACGACTTACGTTTGACACACCGCTTTTACATTTTGTGCTTGTTGCATTTCAGGCGCTGTTGTGGGCTGTTGTCGTGATTGCATTGTTTGACTTGGGAAGATTTAAGCGCCGCATTGCATCTACTCGGTTGGGCGAGATCGTCTTCCATGAGGAAACAGAGGACCAAAAGTGACTCGCCAACGACCTTCCTGGGTGTCGCACATGACCTTGCGCCAATTGATTTTGTTGGTTGCCGCTGTTTCCGCAGTTCTCGCCTTAATTTTTGTTGATGGTCGATCGACGATTGCACCCATAGATGTAGCCGAAGAGAAAACTCAAGAAGTTGCAATGCCTCTGGTTTCTTCAGCCGACATGCTTGCTACAAGTTGGTTCTGTCCTGGCGTTCCAGGAAATGATGACGGCATCAACTCGGCGATTGCTATTGCTAATCCATCGGATGCGGAGATCACTGCGACGGTGACGTTGCTGAGCAGCGGGCAGGCCCCTGTATCGAGTTCGGTATCAGTTCCTGCACGATCGAAAACTCTCGTCGATGCGCGCGGCGGAATCTCCTCAACGTTTGTCAGTGCCCTTGTAGAGATTCTCGGCTCGGTCGGCACAGTCGAACAACTGATTAGTCATCCCGCGGGATCTGTTGTGACGTTGTGTGCAAACCGGCCGTCCGCCGAGTGGTATTTCGCGGATGGATTCACTGGTGCAGACAGCATTGAACAGATCGTGCTAACGAACCCGTTCAGCGATGCGACTGTTGTTGACATTTCATTTGTTACGAGCGAAACCGAACGCACTCCTGCAAACTTGCAGGGCTTCGTCATTCCGCCGCAGTCGGTGATCACGTTGTCGATGGACGAGCAGGGTGCTCGGAATGAACCTGTCTTGGCTGTTTCGGTTCGGGCTTCGTCGGGCATGTTGATTGCTGGTCGTTCGCAGCATTATTTGGGTCAGGGACGTCTGGGCTACTCGATGAGCCTGGGTGCGTCTGCCCTCAGTACTCAGTGGTCGTTCCCTGATGGCGAGAAAGTTGATGGCAATAGCGAACAACTCGTTATCTATAACCCAACGAAGATCGACCGTTCGCTCAGCGTTGTCTTTATCAACGGCTCCGACTCGGCAAATAGTCTTGAGCCAGCGGTCGTCACTGCGCCTGCTGGTCGTGTGACGCTCCTGAACACCGCCAATATTCCTGGTCTGCCGGCCGGCTATTACGGAATTGTGATTTCCACAAACGACCTCGTCGATGAGGGTGGGGTTGTGGTTGAGCAAGTTGTCAATCGTCGTATTGGTAACAGTGTTGGTACCTCTGTATTGCTTGGCGCACCAACAGGCGCGGCGTCAACCGTTTGGAGTGCGCCAAGTGGTGTCTCTGCGGGCTTGGCTGATTCGCTCGTCGTTCTTAACGCAACTCCAGTTGAAGGGTTTGTAACCGTTTCGCAAGTAGGTCCGGCCGGAACAGTTGCGCTCAGCGGTTTGGAGTCCATTGCAGTGCCCGCAAGCGGCGTTGTCGTCGTCGCTGTTCCTGCAGGATTGCCACAGTCTGAAATAGTGATTCAATCCACGGTGCAGGTAGTTGTTCAGCGGCTGTTATCGAGGGGCAACGACCTTGTCGGTCGGGCGGCGGTGCTTGCACTTCCGCATCTCCCTTCACCGGATGTGAGTAAATGATTCGTTTAATCATTGTTGGCGCTGTCTTGGTGGTTGCGGTAGCAGCGAGTTTGATCATGCGTCGCCGTGCTCCGCAGGCACCAACTGGGGGAGGCTCGTCGCTGCCGATGCAGGTTGATCGAAACGATTTCGTCAACCCCGCTCATGAGTGGCTCGTTGTTGCATTTACGTCTGCCACGTGCAGCACGTGTGCCGACATTCAGCGGAAGGTTTTAGTGCTTGAAACGAAATCGGTGGCGGTGCACATTGCCGAATTCACTGAACAACGTGCCGTGCACGAGAAGTACTCAGTTGATGCCGTCCCTGCTGTGCTCATGGTCGATGCACAAGGTGTTGTGCATGCAAGTTTTCTTGGCCCGGTCAGTGCAACTGATTTGTGGGCCGCACTTGCTCGCGCTCGTGACGGCTTAGCCCAGAAGACGGCCGACGAGCACTGCCACTAATTGTTTGGCGTTGTTTGGCGGGAAGGTTCGCCGAGGCCCTGCTGAATCAGACGAGAGACGAGTGCGGCGTCGATAGTTTCTTGTTCGAGCAGCGCCTGAGCAACAAGATCGAGACCCACACGGTGCTTTTCGAGCGTGACACGTGCACGCTCTTCTTGCTCGCGAAGGATGCGTCCGATTTCATTGTCAATCGTGCGGGCCATCTCGTCGGAGTATTCGCGTCCGCTGGTCATTAAATCTTCACCGAGGAAGACTTGTTGCTGGCCAGCAAATGCCATCGGGCCGACTGCTTCGCTCATGCCCCATTCGCGAACCATTCTTCGGGCGATGCTTGTGGCCTGTTCGAGATCGTTTGCTGCACCACTGTTGAGGTTTCCGAAGACCATCATTTCGGCAACGCGGCCACCCATTGCTTTGCAGATGACATCTTGGAAGTACTCGCGTGAGTATGTGTGACGCTCTTCGGGGAGCGACCAAGTAACACCGAGCGCCATGCCGCGAGGCAAAATGGTCACTTTGTGCAGTGGGTCGCTGTGTGGCAAGACAGTTGCGAGTACGGCATGTCCGCCTTCGTGATATGCGGTAGCACGCTTTTCTTCTGCATTGAGCACGAGGCTTTCGCGACGTGCACCAAGAACCACTCGGTCGCGCGCATTTTCAAAGTCGATTCGCTCGATGTGTGTCGAACCGCGACGAACAGCGAACAGCGCTGCTTCGTTGACGAGGTTGGCCAAGTCGGCGCCGCTCATGCCTGGCGTTGCACGGGCCATGGTGTCGAGATCGACGTCTTGTCCCATGCGCTTGCCGGTGGAATGCACCTTCAAGATTGCAAGGCGCTCGTCGGCTTCTGGTAACGGAACAATGATCTGGCGATCGAAGCGTCCTGGTCGGAGAAGTGCGGCGTCCAAAATATCGGGGCGGTTGGTTGCTGCAAGAACAACAATTCCCTCTGTTGTTTCGAAGCCATCCATTTCAGCCAACAATTGGTTGAGCGTTTGTTCGCGCTCGTCGTGACCGCCACCAAGCCCAGCGCCACGCTTGCGACCGATTGAGTCGATTTCATCAATGAAGATAATCGCGCGTCCCATTTTTGCTGCCTGTTGGAAGAGGTCGCGAACACGGCTTGCGCCGACCCCGACAAACATTTCCATGAAGTCGGAACCAGTTACCGACAAAAAGCCAACACCGGCTTCGCCTGCAACCGCACGGGCAAACAGTGTCTTTCCGGTGCCGGGAGGGCCCACCAGCAGAATTCCTTTTGGCACCCTGGCGCCGATTTCTTTGAAGCGTTCTGGCATCCGAAGGAAGTCGACGACTTCTTTGATTTCTTGTTTTACACCTTCGTATCCGGCGACGTCGGCGAACGTGGTGCTTGGATTATCGGCGTTGTAGTTTTTTGCGCGGCTGCGACCGATTGACATGATGTTGCCGGCCTGGCCCATTGCACGGCGTTGCATCCAGATAAAAAAGCCCATGATCAAAAAGAACGGCAACAGGATGGGAATCAAGTTCGTGAAGAAGTTGCCTGTTGGCGTGGAGAAGCCATAGTCGACTCCTTGTTGCTTCAGCAGTTGTTCGTCTGCATCGGACAAGGTGACTGCACCCGTCGTGGTGAACTCTGTTCCGTCGGCCAACTTGCCACTGATGGTGTTGCTGAGGTTGTT
>CAINLH010000280.1 GCA_903850275.1 uncultured Acidimicrobium sp. | reverse complement strand
GGTTCCAAGCGGCGGGTCGCAGGGAGCAGCGCCAACTGCTACATCAACCACCACGCTGCCAACATCAACAACGTTGATGACAAGTACAACAACTGTGCACAGCAGCACGACGGTTGCGTTGCCACTTGCGCGTCGCGCGTTATCGGCGCTTGTTGTGCCGGCGTTTTCCTCGTATGCAGTTGCACTTGTGCCGCCACAACAGCAGGCGCTCGTTCGCTACAGCAAGCAACTTCGCGTGGGCGACACCGTGCGTTGCGTTGCCTATTCCGAGCCAAACCCGTTTGGCGTTGTCACCCGCATCAGCATCAAGCGCGCGCAGGCAGTGTGTGCGTTTCTTGCCCTCAGGGTGCCGGGCGTGCGCACCGCATGGTCTGCGCAGATGGGCCCAACCACGGGCATCAGCGCAGCTTCGGCAACCCTTACTGGGCGGGCGAAAGCACCCAATTTGGCGCGGCGCGTGGTGGTTACGGCAACGCTGGGCTCGTAGCCAGGAGGGGTTGCCGAATGGCATTTGGGCTGACACACTGAAGGACGTGTTCACCTTGATCGGCTTTTCATCACGCATTAGCGAAGTAGTAGTAGTTCAGTAGGCACACCGGCCCTTGCCGCGTGTGCCTAAGCCTCCCAGATGGGGGGCTTTTTTTATCCCCAAAAACAGACCAAACCGGAGACAGAAAATGACATCCAACAGGAAGTCGAATAACCATAAAGAGGGCGAAAAGATCACCGGCGCGCAAGCGCTCATTCGCGGCTTGGAAATGGAAAACGTGGAAGTGATGTTTGGTTTGCCGGGTGGTTGCATCTTGCCCGCGTACGACCCATTGATCGAGTCGTCTATTCGCCACATCTTGGTTCGTCACGAACAAGGCGCAGGACACATGGCCGAGGGTTACGCACATGTCACGGGCCGCCCAGGTGTTGCCATGGTGACAAGTGGTCCTGCCGCAACCAACATGGTGACGCCGTTGTGCGACGCATATATGGACTCCATTCCGATGGTTGCCATCACGGGCCAAGTTGGCACGAGCGCAATTGGCACCGACGCATTCCAAGAGTGCGACACCGTTGGCATTACACGCAGCATCACGAAGCACAACGACTTGGTCATGAGCGCCGAGGATTTGCCGATGGCAATTCGTCAGGCTTTTCATATCGCAACTACTGGCCGCCCGGGCCCAGTGCTCATCGACGTGCCGAAAGATGTGTTGCAAAACACCATGAGTTGGAACTGGCCATCGCAAGACGAAGTTGAAGATTCGCTGCCTGGTTACAAACCAAACACAAAAGGTCATGCACGCATGATCAAAGAAGCCGCGCACCTCATCTTGCGCGCCGAAAAACCAATTCTGTATGTCGGCGGCGGTGTACTGAAAGCGCGTGCAGCATCTGCGTTGCGCGAACTTGCCGAGATGTTGCAGATTCCTGTTGTAACAACATTGATGGCTCGCGGTGCATTCCCCGACAATCATCCGTTGTGTTTAGGAATGCCGGGCATGCACGGAACGGCAACTGCAATCACTGCAATGCAAAAGAGCGACTTGCTGATTGCGCTTGGCGCACGATTCGACGACCGTGTTACTGGCCGCGTGAATTCGTTTGCTCCTGAAGCAAAAATCATTCACGTCGACATCGACCCAGCCGAGCAAGGCAAAGTACGCAAGCCAGACGTGCCAATTGTGGGCGACTGCCGCTTGGTCATCGAAGCCATGATCGAGGCGCTGAGGGATTTGCTTCAGGGCGGCGAGAAGCAGGCCGATCTCACACCATGGCGCAGCCGCGTCAGCGGTTGGCGCGAACAGTTTCCGTTGGCGTACGAACCAAGCGAGCCCGGCGAAGCATTGAAGCCGCAGTTCTGTTTAGAGAAATTGCGCGACGCAGCACC
>CAINLH010000279.1 GCA_903850275.1 uncultured Acidimicrobium sp. | reverse complement strand
GGCGTTCGTCGTCCATTGCTTCGGCAACGAGCCTGCGTTGTTCGAGCGGAAGTGAACGAATGAGAATTGCAACGTCGCTTGGGTGCATATCGCGCATGCGGGCTGCTTCGGCTGCCATTGCGGTGGTTGGTGCAAACAATGCAGCAATGTGTTCCCAATCAACCAAGCGATAGCTAGGTCGGGGGTTGCGCAGGCTGCGCTTTGCAAGGCGCACTTTTGCAATGTGCCAGCCCGGTGTACGGCCAGAAACAAAACCGAGCGCAACATCGCTGACGGTTTCTTCGCCTACCCGCTGATCAAGAATGTCTTTGCCAATGAGCCGTTCGCCAGCGCGAGGGTGGAACGGGTTCAAGTCGACGTCCCAACTTTTGAGCCGGGCGCCAGAGTTGTCGAGCGACCCAATGCGCGAGGCGCTCACGAAAATGCGGCGGCGTTGGCTGCTGGCTACAAAGCCAAGGACGCGGGGGGCCTCGGTGGCGCGGCCCGAAACCACAACGATGTCGTCAATCTTGCCGATGGGGGCGCCGCCCGCATCCAGCAGGGGCAGCCGCATCACGCGGAAGGCATAAATGAGCTCGCCGATCATACTTGCGAGGCTACCCCCGTCGTTTTGGGCACACCCACCGAATTACGAACTCCACTTTGGTAAACGCTGTGATCGAACCGCTACCCTGATGTTTCGCCATTTAGGGGACGTAGCTCAGTTGGCTAGAGCACCTGCTTTGCAAGCAGGGGGTCGTGGGTTCGAGTCCCATCGTCTCCACCACAACAATAAAAGCAAGGGAGTCCACCATGACCACCGCAGTAATCGTTGATGCAATTCGCAGCCCACTCGGCAAGCGAAACGGCAAGTTGAAGAACTGGCACCCAGTTGATCTTGCAGCAGAAATCATGCAGACATTGGTGCAACGCAATGGCATCGATCCAGCCACCATCGACGACGTGGTCATGGGTTGTGTAATGCAGGTTGGCGAGCAGAGCCTCAACGTTGCTCGCAACGCGGTGCTTGCCGCGGGCTGGCCCGACACGGTGCCGGGCACCACAGTGGATCGTCAGTGTGGATCTAGCCAACAGGCCGCACACTTCGCAGCGCAGGGAGTTATTGCCGGCGCGTACGACGTGGTTGTTGCAGCAGGCGTCGAAGTGATGAGCCGAGTGCCAATGGGCGCGTCGGTTGCCGATCGCAATTTTGGTTTCCCATTCGGCCCTCGCGTGCAGGCTCGTTACGAGTCGGTTGGCGGTTTGGTTGGTCAGGGTGTTTCGGCAGAAATGATTGCCGAGAAATGGAACATCAGCCGCGAAGAACTTGACGCATTCGGTGCACGTTCACAGGAGTACGCCGCTCGCGCAACTCGCGAAGGACGTTTCCAAAACGAGATCATTCCAGTTGTCGATGCCGACGGCGCAATGATGACCACAGACGAAGGCATTCGCGACACCACAGTTGAAAAACTGAGCCAACTGAAGCCACCGGTCCGCGCGGTGGAAGAGGGCGGCCGCGTAACTGCTGGCAACTCTTCACAGATC
>CAINLH010000278.1 GCA_903850275.1 uncultured Acidimicrobium sp. | reverse complement strand
GGTACACCGCGGCAATAACACCAACGATGAACGCCATAATCAAAATGAAGATCGTGGTGCCAATCGGAAGACGGAATGTTGAAATGCCATTAGTGGAGAGCACCGTAATCAGCACTGCGCCCATCACTATTCCTAGAACGATGCCCGTGACGGCACCAATAAACGAGGTGATAACGCTTTCCCACGTGATCGATTCCCACGCTTGGCCCCTGGTCATGCCAACCGCACGAAGCAAACCAATCTCGCGGCGTCGCTCGAAGACCGACAGCAACAGGGTGATGACGATGCCGACTATGGGGATGATGATGGATAGGAACAACAAGCCGTAAATGATTCCGAAGAACTGATCGATTTGGCTGGATTGAGCGTCAATGAACTCGGCGCGGCTTTCCACTTTGCCCAAGCCCTTCTCGGACGACAACGCTTCAATCTTTGCCCGTGCAACATCGGCGGAAACACCCGGTTTGAGGGTGACATAGATGGAGTTGTCGAACAAAGTGTTGGTGGTGTCGGCAAAGAGGTCGCGATTGATGACGTAGGAGCCGGTGAAGCCAGAAGCAACAAATGTTCCTTCAATGGTGACGGTTTTGGTGGTGCCGTCTACAAGCACGATGTCGAGTGGTGTACCGATGGACCAATCTTTGGCAATTGCCCGAGTATCGCTGACAAGAATTCCGTTCGCTGACAGTGCGCTTTGCGAGCCCGAAACCATTTCGAGGTCAATGAGGCCTGCGGTGGTTTTCGGGTTGATGACTTGAACGAAACGGCCTTTCCCGTCGAGCGTGATGGTTGCAAAACCAAGCCCTGTTGCCTGTGCAACTTCAGGAAGAGCGCCGATCTCGTCGACAAGCGTGATGGGCAGGCCACCGAAACCATTATTGGAAACGCTGATGGCGAAGTCGCCTTTGAATTGGCTGCCGATGGTGTCGCGAATTTCGGATTTGAAACTGGATGCGAACGAGGCGAATGCCGTAACAAGTGCGACACCGATCAATACAGGTGCTGCAGTGCGAGCCGTTCGTTTTGGATTGCGAGCCGCATTCTGTCGCGCCATGCCGCCGGTGACGCCACGGATTTTTCGAATTGGTTGACCGAGTGTCAAAGCAACTGGTCGTGAAATACCCGGGCCCATGATGAGAACGGCAGTAAAGACAAACAGTACGCCCAGGCCAAGCACGCCAAGTGGTGCGTCGTTTGCGGCTGCCATGATTGCGACAATGCCGAGCGCCAAGATGATGAAGGCAATCACAAACCGCTTGACGTGGCTACCAATTGTTTCAAGCGCGGTGTCGCGCAAAGCAGCAAGTGGAAGCACTCGGCCCGCACGCAGTGCAGGAAATACCGCGGAGAAAATAGTGACGAGCACGCCGACGATCATGGTGGTGACAAATGCGCTTGTCTGAATGGTGAGACCTTTTGTAGGAAGCTCGGCACCAAATGCTTTGAGCAATGCGCTGAGGCCTCGAGAGATTCCGATACCGGCAACGAAACCCATGAGTGATCCAAGAACGCCAACGATGGTTGCCTCAACAAGCAGCGCAGTTGCAATTTGGCGCTTGCTGGCACCAATGGCGCGCATCAAGGCATTCTCGCGAAGGCGTTGTGCTGCAGTAATCGAAAAAACGTTATAGATAACAAAGCAGCCAATGCCAAGTGCGATATACGAAAACACTTTGAGGAACGTGGTCAAAAAATTGAGCACGGTTTGGATTTGGCCCTGTGTTTCCTCGGTGATTTCGGCACCTGTCAACGTTTCAAGTTTGTCGGCTGGGTTGAGTGCCTTATCGACGGCATTGGCCAACTCTTCGTCGGACAGCGAACCATCACCTTGAATAAGGAATGCGTCGACAAGGCCTGGCTTGAGCAGAAACTCGGATGCGGTTGGCTGGTCGAACAATGCAAATGTTGCACCACCTGGCGAACTGACGTCACCATAGTTGGCAATACCAACGAGGGTAAATTCGCGGCTTCCGGATTGCGCGTTAACGCGAACCTTGTCGCCCAACACGAAATCGCCGTTGTCCGCCGAAGCCTTGTCGAGCACCACTTCGGTTGGGCCCACTGCAAGGCGGCCCTCTTCAATATTCCATAAACCCACAACGTTGGATGCGGCAATGCCGCCAAATGTTGGTGGGCCGTTGTCGGCACCCAGCGGCGTGCCGTCTTTGCCAATGATTCGGGCAAATCCTTGGATGTCGCCGACGGCATCTTTTACGCCTGGCACCGCAAGCACAGTCTCGAGTGCTTCGATTGGCGTGCTCGAGCGCTGCTCGCCACCAAAGTCAACTTCAACGAAACTTGAAGAGCGCACGTATGCATCTACGTCGCGAAAAACATCGGAGAACAATCGCTCGAATGTCTTATTCAGCGTGTCGGAAAAGATGTACGTTCCCGACAGGAAGCTTGTTCCCAAAATAATGGCTAACGAAGTAAGTATGAGCCGACCCTTGCGAGCCAGCGTCATCTTTAATGACAGTCGGAACATGTTGATTATTCTCCGAGGTGCTTCAAGTAGTCGAGCACGCGATCGGGTGTTGGCTCGGTCATTTCGCCCGCAATCTTGCCGTCCTTAAGAAACACAATTCGGTCGGCGTAACTTGCTGCAACCGCATCGTGCGTGACCATCACAATGGTTTGGCCAAGGTCGGTTACTGCCCGACGCATGAAACTCAGCACTTCGCCACCAGTTTTCGAATCGAGGTTTCCAGTTGGTTCGTCGGCGAAAATAATTGCGGGCTTGCTTGCAAGCGCGCGCGCTACTGCAACTCGTTGTTGCTGCCCACCCGAAAGTTCGCTCGGCCTGTGGTCAAGACGATCGCGCAAGCCAATGGTGTCGATTACTTGATCGATCCATGCGGCGTCACCTTTTTCTCCACCGAGTGAAAGTGGAAGCAAAATGTTTTCTTCGGCATCAAGTGTCGGAATGAGATTGAACGCCTGAAAG
>CAINLH010000277.1 GCA_903850275.1 uncultured Acidimicrobium sp. | reverse complement strand
GCAAGGGTCGTCTGCAGCCCGGAAAAATGTTGCTCGTCGACACCGCGCAAAAGAGAATCGTGTCCGACGAGGAGGTCAAGCAAGAATTGGCCGCGGCGCGTCCATACGAGCAGTGGCTCGAAGCTGGGTTGGTCGAGCTTGGCGATCTGCCAGCCAGAGAGCACGTGGTGTTCAGCAGCGACAGCGTCTTGCGCAGGCAACAAGTTTTTGGCTATACCCACGAGGAACTCAAGATCATTCTCGCGCCGATGGCGAAGAGTGGGGCCGAACCAATCGGCTCGATGGGCACCGATACACCGATAGCAGTGTTGTCGGCTCGGCCTCGTTTGCTGTTCGATTATTTCCAACAGCTGTTTGCTCAAGTGACCAATCCGCCACTGGATGCACTTCGCGAAGAAGTAGTCACATCCATCGGCACCGCAGTTGGGCCCGAGAGTAACTTGCTCGAGGCGGGCCCCGAACATTGTCGGCAATTGGTCCTTCCGTTCCCAGTGATCAATAACGATCACCTAGCCAAAATCATTCACATCAATGACGATGGTGCCTACCCACATTTGAAATCAGTCGTGCTGTCGGGGCTGTACAGAGTTGCCGAAGGCGAGGCAGGTTTGCGCTCGGCGCTGGACTCGCTGCGTCAACAGGCAAGCACCGAAATCGAAATGGGCGCGCGCATCATTGTGCTATCCGATCGCAACAGTGATGAAGTGTTTGCACCGATTCCGTCACTTCTATTGACGAGTGCAATACACCACCATCTCATTCGCGAGAAAAAGCGAACACAAGTTGGGCTGATTGTCGAGAGCGGTGATGCACGAGAAGTGCACCACATGGCGTTATTGGTTGGTTACGGCGCTGGGGCAATCAATCCGTATCTCGCGTTCGAATCAATTGAAGACATGATTTCGGCCGATGACGGCAAAGGCCTGCACGGGCTTGGCGGTGCAGATGCGCAAAAAGTGATTGCCAACTACATCAAGTCTGCTGGCAAGGGTGTGCTCAAGGTGATGTCGAAGATGGGCGTCTCTACCGTTGCTTCGTACACAGGTGCGCAAATCTTCGAGGCACTTGGTTTGAATTCGGAATTGGTGGACGAGTTCTTTACCGGCACAGTTTCGCGAGTAGGTGGCATCGGGCTTGGAGAGATCGCTCAAGAAGTTGCGGCACGACATGCCATTGCCCATCCAACACGACCCGATCAGCGCATTCATAGGCAATTAGAAATCGGTGGCGAATATCAGTGGCGTCGCGAAGGTGAGCACCACTTGTTCAATCCCGAGACTGTGTACAAGTTGCAACACGCCACGCGTTCGGGCAGGTACGACGTGTTTAAGCAGTACACCAAATCGGTGGATGACCAATCGCGTGTCCTTTCCACATTGAGGGGTTTGTTTGAGTTCGATGCAACTCGAAAACCAATCGACCTTTCCGAAGTGGAACCGGTGGAAAACATCGTCAAGCGTTTCTCTACGGGCGCTATGAGTTATGGCTCCATTTCTGCAGAAGTTCACGAAACGCTTGCTATTGCAATGAACCGAATTGGTGGCAAGAGCAACACTGGTGAAGGCGGTGAGGATTCGGAGCGATTGATCGCGCCCGCAACTGGCGACTCGAAGCGCTCGGCAATTAAGCAAGTCGCGTCTGGTCGTTTTGGTGTGACGAGCGAATACTTAGTGAACGCCGACGACTTGCAGATCAAGATGGCACAGGGGGCGAAGCCTGGCGAGGGAGGTCAGTTACCCGGACACAAGGTGTATCCGTGGATAGCAAAAACTCGGTACAGCACCCCAGGCGTTGGCTTAATTAGCCCACCACCGCACCACGATATTTACTCCATTGAAGACTTGAAGCAACTCATTCACGACCTGAAGAATTCCAACCCTGCTGCACGTGTGCATGTGAAGTTGGTTGCGGAAGTTGGTGTCGGAACCGTGGCTGCTGGCGTAAGCAAAGCGAAGGCGGATGTTGTGCTGATCTCTGGTCATGATGGCGGCACGGGCGCATCGCCGCTCACATCGCTAAAACATGCCGGAG
>CAINLH010000276.1 GCA_903850275.1 uncultured Acidimicrobium sp. | reverse complement strand
TTGCAAAATCACTTGCCCCGTCATTGCTTGGCGCACGCGCTCGGCAACATCCATTGCCACGTGCTCGTCGCCCAGGCCGTCGCACAACACCACAAATTCGTCGCCGCCGATGCGCGCAACAATGTCGGATGGGCGAGTGGCACTTGCCAATCGTTTGGCAATGGTGTTCAGCAACTGGTCGCCAACGTTGTGGCCTATGTTGTCGTTGACGTCTTTCAGTTTGTCTAAGTCCACGAACAACACGCCAACGCCGCGCTTCAATGTGATGCTGCGTTCTAGCGCCTCGCTCAGTTTGCGTAAGAACAACACACGGTTTGGCAAACCTGTCAGCGCATCATGCGTTGCCTGGAAGGCAAGCTCGTCTTGCACTTGCTTCGCTTCCGTTATGTCGCGGGCAATTACCGAGAAGTGCTGCACCGCGCCGTCTGCCTCGCGAACAATGTGCAGCGTTAACGCAAGCGTGCGCATGATGCCATCGGGGCTGCGGAAGCCAAGCTCGCCTTCCCACGTGTTGTTGGCCGGGTTGGCAACAACTTCACGTGGAACCTGATCGCGAATTGCCTGAATGAACAATTGCGTTGCTGCATCGGTGGTGGCAGAGTGCTCCGAAACACCAATCAGTGTTCGCGCACCGTCGTTAACAAACAACAACTCGCCGCGTGGGTCGAAGACAATGACAGCGTCTACCGACGAGTCGAGCAAACCAATCAGTTGGTTGCTCAACACACGACGGTTCACTGCATCGGTTACGTCGTGCGCAGTGCCAATGAAGCCCGTGTTGTCGGCAAGCGGCTGCGTCGAGACGCCAACCCAAAATGCTTCGCCCGTTGGTTTCCACAAACGAAACTCCACGCTGAACGGTTGGCCGCTTTCGCGCGAGCGTTGCCATGCTTCTTCTGCATATGCACGATCCGAAGGTTGAGCGTTCGACCACGGCGCCACACCAGGAGTGAAACCAGCGCCACCCAGAGCGAGTGTTCGAAAAGCGTCGTTAGCGGCGGTCAGTCGACCATGGTTGTCGGTCTGAAATACCCCAATTGGGAGGGACGCGGCTGATTGGTCAATATCCCTATTGTGACAGGTTGACCCATGCAGGAATGGCTAACTGGCGTGTTCAGCCAGCGACGACGAACGTGTTCGAAACAGTGTCGAGGGCGGCAAGTTCGATGGCATTAATCAGTGTGATGCTGTCGGTTCCGTCGGGCAGATCCAGCTGTTGTGGAAGCCCATAGCCAGTAAGACGAAACGTGCGAGTTTCGCCGGCTGGCGCGCACGGCGCGTGGTAACCCGTGGTGCCGGCCACATTGATTGCCTGAATGGCGCCTGCAGGAATGGCGTTTTCGCTCAGCGTGGGTTGAGTCACATCGATGTTGGCAACGATCCAGTGCACGGCCGAGCCAGCCGTTTCGTCCACCAAACTGACGGCAAGCGAGACAACGTCGGGCGCAATATTGGAAAACGTGATGGACGGCGAAACGCTGCCGCCGGTGCATGTGAACATGGCGTCGATGGCGCCGCCGTCGGCCCACGGCGTAGTGATGGAAAAACCCGTGCCAACGGTTTCGGCAATTGTGGTGACGATCGCAATGGATTGTGTTTGGTCTGGCGAAGGCGCGCTCATGTCGCGGCCATCTCGCGAACAGGCAGTAACGAGTGCGCTCAGCGCGACCAACGTTGCAAGGTTTCGGGCAATTCGTTTCATCTGCACCAGCAAAGGTTACGACATGGAGCACTACAGTGCTGAGCGTGAATTTGTCGAATACTCCGTTGTGCGTGCTTACTGTGCATGCACACCCCGACGACGAAGCATCAAAGGGTGCGCCAACCATGGCCATGTACGCGCAGCAAGGTGTGCGCACCGTGCTGGTGTGTTGCACGGGCGGCGAAGAGGGCGATGTCAACAACCCTGCACTGAAAGAACCGGGCCAACCATTTCACGGCCTCGACGCAGCAGAGGAAAAAGCATTGCTCGCGCGTCTTCGCCCAGCCGAGTTGGATGCAGCTGCAAAAGTAATTGGTTTCCATCACGTAGAAATGTTGGGCTACCGCGACTCGGGCATGGCCGACAGCCCAACCAACAACAACCCCGCCTGTTTTCACATGGCGGACATCGACGAAGCGGTTGGCAAGTTGGTTGCAGTCATTCGTCGTGAGCGCCCGCAGGTGTTAGTCACGTACAACGAAGATCAACGCGGCTATCCGCACCCCGATCACTTAAAGGTGCACGACATCAGCGTGCTTGCATTCGACCGGGCAGCCGACGACGAGTGGTATCCAAAAGCAGGCGAGCCATGGCAGCCAGTGAAGATGTATTACTCCACGTGGTCACGCATGCGATTAACCGCAATTCATGAAGCGCAGTTGCGCCTGCGTGGCAAGTCGCCGTTCGACGAAACGTGGTTCGATCGCCTCGACTTAGACAGCCAGATCACCACCCGCATTCCTGTCGGCCAATTTATGTATGCCCGTTCGGGTGCGCTTCGCGCGCACAAAACGCAAGTAGACGAAAACGAGCCGTTTTGGTTTGGTCTCAGCGATGACGAACTCGCCGAGGTTTACCCGTTCGACGACTGGGTGCTTGCAAAGTCGCTTGTTCGTGGCGCGCCGCTTGAAGCGGGGCAATACGAAGACGATTTCTTCCGCGGTATTCGCGCAAGCAAATAGTTAAGCGCGCATGGCGTCGCGCAACGCGCGATAGCCAATCATCACCGCACCGCTAGACGCAATGGCGTCGCGCAACGAAGCGTCATTCACAACAAGTTCGTAGTCGTCAATCCATCCAGAAGCCACGCTGCCAAGCGCCCTGATTTCTGGCGTGTCGATGCATGGCTGCACATGTATTTCAGTTACACCCGGCTGCAAGTTGGCAAAC
>CAINLH010000275.1 GCA_903850275.1 uncultured Acidimicrobium sp. | reverse complement strand
TAAGTAGACGTAACGCCAAGAGGACTGAGAGATGCCCGCAAGCGGCAACGAAGCAACAGCCGAGCCAGCACCGATGCCACTGGCAACCGCCAGCACGCTGAGTGCCCACGCACGTGTGTTGTTGCCCATTTCTTCCGTGGCGAAAACAATGACAAAAACGCTGAGGGCAATGCCAAGCGGCCTGCCAATGGTTTGCGTGGCAACCAAAACAGAAAACGACGGCGACAGCGCGCCCAGCGACGTAACTGTTGGCGCCAACCAAGCCAACGCAACAATCATTTTTCGGCGGCCAAACTTGTCGGCTGTTAGTGCAAATGGCAACGCAATGACAACACCCCAACGAACAACTGCCGCACCAAAGCCTTGCCCGCTTGTGCTGATGCCAAATTCGGTGGCCGCGTAGGCAACCGTTTGGGTAAATACGGTGTTGACGAAGGCCGAAGGAAGGGTTGCCAGCCACAGCAACCAGAGCACACTTTTTTGCTGAGAAGTGAGGGGTTCCGAGGCGGAGAAAGCCCTAATAATCCGCAATTTCTGCGATGTGGCGGCGCGCATGGTCACTGCGCGAGCATACTGATTGCGTCATGCAGATTGTCGTAGAACGCTCCCAAGCACTCAGTGGCGAAATCCAGGTGCCTGGTGCCAAGAACTCTGTCCTCAAACTGATGGCGATCACGCTGTTGGCAGAAGGCGAGTACCGCCTAACCAACGTTCCCGACATTGCAGACGTCAATATCATGTGCGATCTGTTGGGCGCGCTTGGCGTCAAGTCCAACCGAGTGAGCGCGCACGAATTGGTACTGATCAACGACGGCAACGTGACTCCGGTTGCCCCATTCGAACAAGTTGACCGAATCCGAGCATCGATCAATGTGCTCGGCCCATTGCTGGGTCGTTATGGCCATGCCGACATTGCACTGCCAGGCGGCGACGACTTCGGTTCGCGCCCCATCGACTTGCACGTCAAGGGCCTTGAAGCCATGGGAGCAATATTCGATTTGGCAAGCGACGGCGTTCATGCAACAGCAAAACATCTTCGCGGCGCAGACATCACGTTGTCGTTCCCAAGTGTTGGCGCAACCGAAAACATTCTGACTGCAGCAGTGCTTGCAGACGGAACCACAACCATTGATAACGCGGCACGCGAGCCAGAAATTTCCGACTTGTGCAACATGCTCAACGACATGGGTGCACGTATCTCTGGCATCGGCACCAGTCGGCTCACCATCGTTGGCGTTACACCACAAGAGTTGCATGCGGTCAGTCACGAAGTAGTGAACGACCGAGTGCAGGCAGCAACGTACATTGCCGCCGTCGCAGTTTCACAGGGCGACGTTTTTGTTCGCGGCGCTCGCGCCGAGCACATGGAAATGTTGTTAAATCGCTACGCCGAAATGGGCGTCAGCATCACGCCACACGCCGACGGCCTGCGCGTGGTTTCACAGCAGCGGCTGCGCTCAATAGATTTCGCAACACTTCCATATCCGGGTATTGCAACCGACTACAAACCACTGCTCGTCGGCATGCTTGCAGTTGCCGACGGCACCGGCATTGCAACCGAGAATTTGTATCCAGGCCGCTTTCGCTATGTTGACGAGCTACAAAAACTTGGCGCCGATGTTCGTATTGATGGCCACCATGCAGTGGTTCGCGGGGTAGAGAAGTTGAC
>CAINLH010000274.1 GCA_903850275.1 uncultured Acidimicrobium sp. | reverse complement strand
GATACGAAGTAATTGGGGCCGAGGAACAGGCCGAAGTAGACGAGGTATTTGCGCGCGGCGGTGTGCTTTTCCGCCACGGCTTCGATGCGCTTCGCAACGATTGCTACAAAGTTCGCGATTTTGAGGTGGCGTTTGCCAAGTTCATGGATGTTCCGCATGCGCTTGCCGTTACTTCCGGAACGTCCGCTTTACGAGTGGCGCTTGCCGTGCTTGATTTGCAACCGACCGATGAAGTGATTACGCAAAGCTTCACGTTTGTTGCAACTGCCGAAGCGATTATCGAAGCCCGTGCAGTGCCAGTGTGCTGCGAGATCGACGACACCTTTAATATGGACCCACAAGATTTGTTAGCCAGGATCACCGACCGCACACGCGCGGTGATCGTTGTGCACATGCTTGGCACGCCTGCACGGCTTGTCGAGATCAAGAAGATCTGTGAAGACCGAGGCATCGTGTTGATTGAAGACTCGGCATGGGGCTGCGGCGGTTCGCTTAATGGCAAAGCGCTTGGCACATGGGGTGCAATGGGCACGTACAGTTTCGACTTTGCCAAGACAATGACCACGGGCGAGGGCGGCATGGTGGTTTTTAATGACACCGCGATGTTTGAGCGAGCAAAGGCGTGGCACGATCACGGCCACGAAAACAACCCAGCGGTGCCCAGATGGGAAGACACTCGTGCGGGCAGTGGGTTTAATTATCGAATGATGGAACTGCAGGGCGCTGTTGGTTTGGCGCAGTTGCGAAAGTTGCCGGCAGTAGTTGCAGCGCAACGTGCCAATCGCGACGCCGTGTTGGCTGCCATCGCCGATATTCGTGGCATCACGTTGCGGGTAGAGCCACAAGGGTCGAACGGAACAGCCGACGCAGTGGTGTTCAATGTGCCGGATAAGGCAGCCGCACTTCGTTGCCGCGCAGCGTTGCTTGAACAAACGATTTCTACAAAAATTCTGCCAGAGGCAACCACATGGCACTTCGCCGAAACATGGACGCACATGCCCGAATTGGTTGCTGCGCACGGCGGAACACTTACCGAGGCTTTCCCTCGCTCGCGCGCAAGGCTTGAGGCATCGGTTTCATTGCCTGTTTTTGTGAATATGGCGGCAGACTTTCCGAGCAGAGTTGCCAGCGCCTTGCGCGCTGCATTGGAAAAGTAGGGAAGACGTAGTGACAAATCCGTACATTGCAATCATCGTTCCTACGTACAACCATGAGAAATTCATTGGTCGTTGCCTTCGCTCGTTACTGAACCAATCTTTTGCCCGCGACAAGTACGAAATCATTGTTGTGGATGACGGCAGCACCGACAAAACACAGGCAGCGCTCAAGGTGTTCATGAACGACATTGTCTACATTCGCAACGACGAGAACATGGGTCTTCCTGCGGCAATCAACAAGGGCATTGCCAGCACTCGCTCGCCATATGTTGTGCGAGTCGATTCCGACGACTATGTGAACGAATCATTCTTGAGCGTGTTGTACATGTTTCTGGCGGAGAATCGCGAGATGGACGCAGTCAGTTGCGACTACCTGTTGGTGAACGATCGCGAAGAAGTGATTGGTCGAAAAAACTGTATGGAAG
>CAINLH010000273.1 GCA_903850275.1 uncultured Acidimicrobium sp. | reverse complement strand
GCAGCAATGACGTGGTCATTTGCCCGCTCTGGCGGGGCCGGAGGGCAGCACGTGAATACCACCTCGTCCAAGGCCACCCTTGTTGTCGACTCGAACCTTGTTGAGGCGGGGCCAAGTGCGCTGAGGCGAATCCTCGCCGCGCATCCGTCAACCATTCGGATTACTCGCCAGACGAGTAAGAGCCAGCTGAAAAACCGGCAACTCTGTTTGAGCCAATTAATACTTTTGCTCGATGATGCAGCCAAACCGCCTGCTGCGCCACGACGTAAATCAAAACCAACTCGTGGCGCCATCGAACGCCGACTTGCGAGCAAGAAGAAAGACAGCGAGAAAAAAGCATCACGCAGATCTACCGGCTGGTAAATCGCTGTAACACGTCCGTAATCTTGCAAAACCCAAATGAAATAAAGGGGAAAACGCTCATCCACCACATACCAAAATTGTCGTTTTACGGTTGTGACTGAAGGCACCCGCCTTCAGAACTGGGGAAATTAATCATGTACACACTTGGAGCACTACTCCTGGCAGCAGTCCTATTGGGCGCCGTTACAACCGTTGTTGATTCGGTTCTCGGCACCATCGGCCTGAGCGCCATCATCAAGAAAATTCCAATCATTGGTTCCAACTGGAACCTGCTCGTCGCAATCGGCATGATGGCAGTTATTGACATCAACCTGATCTCGGCTTGGGGTCTCGGTATGACCGACAAATGGATGGTCTATGTCGCCAACGGCGCAATCGTTTACGGAATGGTTCCGTTAAAAGATGCAGTCGTTTCAATGGTGGGCAAGGGCCTTCGCGCGTAATTCGCGTTTCATTTACAACTAGTCAAAGGGGTCGTCGGCATAAAGCCGGCGGCCCCTTTTTTTTCCCAAGTACGCTGAGGCCCGTGCTGCTTGACCCAAAGACCATTGCCGCTTACCAGCGCGACGGTGTTGTGGTTATCCCAAATCTTGTCGACGCCGAGCAGCTAGAACATTTACGACAAGGCGTTGCCGAGAACATGGCAAGCCCAGGCCCATGGGCCAATGAGTACACACCCCAAGGCACGGCCGGCCGCTTCTTCGACGACTACGTCAACTGGCAACGCATCCAGCAATTTTCCGACGTGGCAATATCAGGGAACGTACCGAAGGTAGCGCTGCAATTAATGGGCACTCGCACTGCTCGCCTCTTCCACGAACACGTGCTGGTGAAGGAAGCCGAAACCAAAGAAGTCACGCCGTGGCACCATGACGACCCGTATTACGGAATAGACGGCGTGGACAACGTGAGCATCTGGGTTCCGCTCGACCCAATCCCCGATTCAGTCGCGCTGCGATTCATCGCGGGAAGCCACAAGTGGAACAAGCGATTCATTCCGAAGCGTTTCAAAGACCAAACCGCCTATGTCGAATCCGCCCACGACTTCGTGCACTTGCCGTCAGTTGAGGAACTCAACGCCCATGAGGTGATTTCAACACCCGTGCAACTTGGCGATGCCGTTGCGTTTCATTACCGAACGCTTCACTCAGCGCCAGGCACGGCGGGTACCGGCGTTCAGCTGCGCCGCGCAGTCAGTTTCCGATACGTGGGTGATGACGCAGTGTTTGCCACTCGCCCATGGAAAACTTCGCCACCGCTTGAAGGCAATGGATTGCAACCTGGCGATGCGCTAGATGACGCGCGCTTCCCAATCGTTGCGTCGCGTTAAGCACTTTTGCGAACGGGCGAATCAACAGGTGTAAATGAGAATTTGCGGAACACTTCGGCATAGCCGCCTTCGTACAACACGCCTGCTTCTCGAGCACGCTCGACAGCATTCACCGTGTGCGCCAATGCGCCCACGCGATACCACGCCACCTTTGGATCCTCGTGGTGAGCAATGTGCAAATTGTTATTCAACATCAGCAAGCTCATGAACGGCCCAGCCATGATCATTGCCGTTCGCGTTTCTACACCACTTTGATATTTGTGTTCGGGAAACGGCCGAATGGCGTTCAGGATGCGACCGCCGTACAACGTACCGAGCGCAAATACCCACACAGGCATGCTGCT
>CAINLH010000272.1 GCA_903850275.1 uncultured Acidimicrobium sp. | reverse complement strand
GCTGCTTGCGAACCGCTGTAACCCTGATCCATATCTTTAGGCTAAGCCCAAGAATCGCCGATGACTAGCCCTGAAAATCTTCCGGGTTAATGCTGTTGATGAACTGGCGGAAATCGTCCAAGATCCCCTCTTCCTCGTCTGGTTGCACAACAGGAGGCTCTTTGGCGGCCGAGTCCATCAAGGCAGATTCAGCGAACATGGCGGCACCCACACGAACAGCGATGGCCACAGCATCCGACGGTCTTGCTGAAACCCTGTTCGTAGAGCCCTTCACCGCGATTTCAATCTCGGCGAAGTACGTGTGCTCAACAACATCTGTCAACACAATTTTTTCGATAGTTCCGCCCATTTCGGACACAACCGTGACCAACAGATCGTGCGTCAAAGGCCGCTCGGGAACGATGCCTTCCAATGCATAGTGAATTGCGGATGCTTCTGGCCCTCCAATGAAAATTGGAAGCTCACGCATCTTTCCTTCGGTTTCCTTCAGCATCAAGACTGGAACGTTTGACGGAACTTCTAGCCGAACTCCCACGAGGTTAAGTTCAACAAGCATGAGCGAATGGTAGCAACCGCTACCGACCTTCTACATATGGCTTCGCTGCAGCAGCAATCAATGAAGCACGAAGCTGCTCGCCTAACTCAATGAGATCGTTGAGCAATTCCATCGCTTGTTCACGCGCAGCTGGGTTTCTCTGACGAAGAAAAGGAATGATTCGCTGCTCGAACAATGCCATTTCGCGTTCAGCCGAATGTTTCCAAGCCTTGAGGTGTCTTACATCAATTCCCAACTCGACAAACTTGGCGCCAACCTCGACTATTTCCCTATCGAGGACGCTGAACATTTCCATGTCGCCAACGGTCTTTGGGGTGACCAAACCTGCGCCAACCAATTGCTTGAGTACCGCATCGTCAATGGTCGCTTCCTGCAAAAGTTCGTCTCGATTGAGAGATGTCGTGTTGTCGCGCTCGGCTTGTCGTCCGCGGGGCTTAGCTGGTGCTTGAGGTATCGACTTGCTGGCTGCGGGGTGAGAAGCCGGAGTCACATTGCGAATGCCTCTTGGGTTTGTGTCCTCGTAGGGGCGAATCATTCCGTCGCTGGTGTCACCTTCGAGTCGGTTTCGAATCACTTTCAGTGGTAGATAATTTTCACGTTGTTCTCGAAGAATAAAGCGAAGTCGGTCTATTTCCGCCGTACTGAACTTTCGATAACCAGACGGTGTTCGTTCAGGCTCTATGAGGCCTTGGCTTTCCAAAAATCGGATTTTGGAAATCGTCACGTCGGGGAATTCGTCAAGCAGCAATCCAAGGACTTCACCAATGGACAAGTAGTTTTTCTCATCCATCAGCACACGACCAGTGTGGCACGATCTGGGCCGTACAAAGAAAACGTCTGTTTAGGCCTGCGAACCATCAAAAAAGACCATCCGGTACTTACCAATCTGTAATTCGTCTCCATGCTCAATCGCACCTTCGTCGATACGAGTTTGATTGATGTACGTACCATTTAAAGATCCAAGATCTACGACCGAATAGACACCGTCGGTGCATTGCACTTCGGCATGCCTCCTTGAAACCGTCACATCATCTAGACACACCACACTGTCCGGGTGGCGACCAATTGACGAGACGTCGGGCTGCAACAAGTATCGATCTCCCGAATAGGCACCAGATCTTATGACAAGGATCCCTCTGCCCCGCGTTGATTCGTCCAAGACAACTCGCGTGTTATCACTGTTGCCAGGAGCATCCTGCAACGGATCTATTGCGCTCAACACGATCGTACGCTCGGCTGGGTGATCAAGTACGGAACCACAGGCAGAGCAGAAACCCGAATTGGGTGGGTTTCTATGCCCGCATTGATTGCAAAAAACGTACGCCATCGCCCCTACGGTAGTGCTCGCTCGGCTCGGCCCAAACGTACGTTCCGAAGCACTACTGGTATATAGATAACTCCAACCACGTAACTCATGACCAGCCCTGGGATGCCCAGAAACCAACCACCAAGCCATGCCGCATCGGCCGTCACATGTGTGCTCGTACCCAGTAACAGCAGAGGAACTGCCGTCATCAGAAGAAATGTGTACCGCTTCCCCCAGATACTCACGGGAAAGCGCTTCATCCCGACCAATGTTCCAATCGCCATCATCAATCCGACAAACACTTCGCGGACCAAAATACAAACACAGAACCACAACGGAACACCGCCATCAATAAGCACAGAGCCCGTACCGACAACAAACAAAGCCCGATCGACGAAGGGATCAAAGACCATTCCAAACTGCGAGGTTTGATTGAATCGTCGAGCGATCCAGCCGTCCACCCAGTCGGTCATACCAAGAACGCCCAATAGAAGTGCCGCCCCGGCCCGTTGTTCGTTGACCAAAAGCATCGTTACGAAAACAGGAAGCGTAAGTAAACGAATCAAGGTAATTAGATTCGGCAAAGTAGCGATCTTCGTTGGGCCAATCTCCACCACGCTCACGATTCCAAACTAGTCCTTATTTCAAGCCCGCAAGACATCATTCGGCCACGATATTGTGTCAGCGTGCCGACATTGTTTACCAAGATCATTAACGGACAGATTCCTGCAAAGTTTGTCTATCGAGACGATCAATGTGTGGCTTTCATGTCGATCAACCCAATTACAACTGGCCACGCTTTAGTTGTTCCCATTCTCGAGGTAGATCAATGGACCGACCTCCCCGTTGATCTTTCACAACATCTGTTTCAGATAGCAACAAGCATCGGAAACGCCCAAAAAAGAGCATTCGGTTGCAAACGGGCAGGTTTGATCATTGCGGGCTTCGAGGTCAATCACTGCCATTTGCACGTAATACCAACAAACTCCATCGATGATCTTTCGTTTGCGAATGCAGCTGACCACGTTGATGGCCAGCTACTACAAGAAACAAGCGACATGATCGCTCGTCATCTGCATGCCTAAAACAATGAAAGCGGTTGCGATTCGTCGATAACGGCGTATTCAACGAGTGAAGGATCGTCATTGCGAGCATTATTCACTCTTGTGCTGACCGACTGAATCTTCACACGCAATTGTTCAGAGATTTTGATCTCATCAAAATCGATTTTCACATCTTTAGATAGCCAGGTTGCTAGACCTGCTTTATCCAGTAATAACGGCATTCTGTGATGTATCTCTGAAATTTGCTCCGATGCTTGCGTGGTTATCGCAGTGCACGAGACATAAGCGTTGTCCCCACTACCCCAAGTGGTCCACAAACCGGCAATCGCCAGCATTCCGTCATGACAATATTCTGATTCTTCAATTGCTCTGAAATAAAACGGCTGCTTACCAACAACCTTGCCGTTAGTCATCTGCGGCTTCCATTCGTAGTATCCGTCGATTGGAATGACGCAACGATGCGTGGAAACCAAGCTTCTAAACGAAGGCTTCTCCAAAATGGATTCGACCCTCGCGTTGATCATGCTCGATGCCCTAGAAATATCAGCAGACCAGGCAGGAACAAGACCCCAGTTCGCTTCCTTGATGACTCTTGAGTCACCGCCATGCAAAACGTAAATACTTCGTGTTGGTGAAATATTAAAACTTGGCTGAATTTCAACCTGAGATGCGATGGCGCTAAATGACTTGGCGATATCTGCCACCGGCGTAAAGCGCGTAAATCTACCGCACATGCCTACTAGCCAATCACGCCCGTTGGGACAGCAAAAAGCCATACGAGTAATGGGGTGATCACCAACCCAGGGAGCAACGAACCTAGACGAATCTTCTTAATTTCAAGCAAGTTAAGTCCGATAGCCATGACTGCGAACCCACCGGCTGAGAACAGCTCAATTCGCATTCGATCATTGAGTAAATTGTCCAAGGCCGATCCGCCAAGCGTAAGTGAACCTTGCACAACGAAAATACTCAAAGCACTGAAAATCGCGCCTACCCCGTAAATGGCACCGAATATGACGTTCATGAAACCATCGAGTGTTCCCTTGATGATGTATAACTGCGGCGTCTCCCCCGTTGCGTCTTGCATCGCGCCCAAAATTGTTAAAGGACCAATACAGAAAAGAAGCGTTGCAGTAACAAATCCATTTACAAATCTTCCAGGTTCTTGATTGCCTGCAAAACGTCGTCGAATCACTTCACCAATGCCCTCAAGTCGACGTTCAATGTTGAGCGCCTCTCCAACGATTGCACCGAGCACCATGCCAACCAACGGGAAAACCATGTTGTGCGTCTTAAGAACGTCGCTCAGACCCAAGCCGAGCGTGACCAAACCGATTACTTGAACAACAATTGTGCGGATGCGTTCGGGGATCCGATCGCCAATGATCAACCCGACCGAGCCACCCACCAGAACAGTCGC
>CAINLH010000271.1 GCA_903850275.1 uncultured Acidimicrobium sp. | reverse complement strand
CGGCACGAACTCGTGTGCTTTTTACTGCCCACTCGCTACCCCAGCGCATTATCGATGGTGGCGACCCGTACCCGCAAGAACTGCATGCAACTGCAACCGCCGTGGCAACGCAATTGAACATGAACGAAGGCGACGACTGGGGCATTGCGTGGCAATCGGCCGGCCGCACGCCCGAGCCATGGATCGGCCCCGACATCTTGGCGGTGCTGCACGAAATCGCAGACACCAAGAGTGCTGATGGCGTAGTTGTGAGCGCATGTGGTTTCGTTGCCGATCACCTTGAAGTGCTGTACGACCTAGATATCGAGGCGCAGCACCTTGCCGACAAACTTGGCCTGGCGTTTGCCCGAACCGCCTGCGTCAATGACGACGCAGAAGTGATGACTGCACTTGCGCATCGCGTGGTCTTAGCAGCACAGCAGCACTGACCAATCTCATGAGCACTAACGCGGTTCACTTCGGCGACAAACATGTTGTCGTCGTTGGTGCAGGAATCGCCGGGTTGGCAACAGCGCATCATTTATTGAAACAGCACAACCCGCCTCGCGTCACCATTGTTGAATCAAACGATCGTGTTGGTGGCGTCATCCATGCCTCACCCTTTGCTGGCCTCGACTCGTTAGACGAATCGGCCGACGCGTTTCTCACGCGCACTCCTGCAGCGATGTCGCTTGCGGCCGATGTGGGCCTCGACCATCAGCTCACATCTCCTGCCCGCTCGCACGCGTACATCTGGAGCAACGGCATTCACCCAATTCCGCACAACATGGTGTTGGGCGTGCCCGGATCGTTGTCATCAATTTGGCAAACACCGTTGTTGTCGATACCAGGAAAGATGCGAGCATCCCTCGAGCAGTTGATACCGAGCCCAGTTGGCCGCGGTCACGACAACATGGGTAATGCAATTCGATCGCGCTTCGGTGCTCAAGTACTGGAGCGATTGGTCGACCCGCTTGTTGGAAGCATTTACGCCACCGACACCGACCACTTCAG
This sequence comes from uncultured Acidimicrobium sp., assembly GCA_903850275.1. Classification (GTDB taxonomy): domain Bacteria; phylum Actinomycetota; class Acidimicrobiia; order Acidimicrobiales; family Ilumatobacteraceae; genus UBA3006. The sequence goes on along the minus strand of CAINLH010000271.1, from coordinate 630 downwards.
TGTTCAGGGCATGCCGCAAGTGGCCGAACTACTGGCGCAACGCGGCAGCCTGATGCGCGCTTCGCACCGCGCGATACAACGACGCACCGAAGGTGGCCCAATATTTGCCACACCGCTTGGCGGCATGAGCGCACTGACAAGCGCCGTGCACCACAGCGTCGTGGAGCGTGGATGTGAAGTCTTGCTTTCGTCGCCAGTAAACGAGATCAGTCGCAATGGAAAGTCCTACGTGCTCAATTGCGGAGCAAGCTCTTTCGATGCGGATGCAATTGTTCTTGCCGCTCCAGCAAAACACACAGCGCCATTCATGCAGACTCTCGATGCCGACATTGCGGCGCAGTTCGCTCATGTCGAACATGCATCTGTTGTCATGATTGCACTCACTGTGCCGCGCTCGCAGTGGCCGCAGCACCTCACTGGCACCGGCTATCTGGTCCCGAAGCCAATGCAAACGGCGGTTACTGCGGTTTCGTTTGGCTCAAACAAATGGGCACACTGGCAAACCAAAGACAACGACATGATTCTTCGCGTGTCGCTTGGCCGCGACGGTATGCCGATGCATCACCTCGACGACGAACGCCTACTCGCACTCGCACTCGCCGATTTGCAATGGCACCTAGGCATTGACGT
>CAINLH010000270.1 GCA_903850275.1 uncultured Acidimicrobium sp. | reverse complement strand
AGCACTTCCATGTTGCCTGTGTCTGGTGCGCTGCAGTTCATTGTTTCAGACGCAATTGGGTTCTTTCCCAGCTCTGCCGCAATGTACGCGTAGTCAAGATTCGAGAGGCCCTCACCCGTGTCCGAATTAGGTAGGAAGAAGTTCCAAAGCCCTTGCGCCTTAGCTTTGTTCTTCAGCGTCTCTAGAAGTTCCAGCTGACCTTTGCCATACTGCCAACGATCTGGCCGACCTTCACCAAGTCGGAAATATTCTTCGGTAACAGGATCAACTTCTGTCGCGATGAACTTCTTTACTGCTTCGTACAGCGGCACTGCTTTGGCCGACATGGCCAAATTCATCGCGTCGTCTGTAGTAATTCCTGAGTGCATTCCGGGTGCTGGCATGCCCCCACGCTACCCCCGACGGATTACGAGGTCTTAGTTGAGGATGATTAAAGGGATTTCGCGGTCGGTTCGTTTTTGATAACCGGCGTAGCCCTTGTACCGCTGTTCCACAATTGGCCACATGCGGGATCGCTCATCTGCCGTTGCTGTGCGGGCGGTCATCATTTTGATTGGGCCGCCTTTGTACTTCACCTGCACCTGCGGGTTGTCCACCAGGTTCAAATACCACGCTGGGTGAAAATCGTCTCCACCACGTGATGCCACAATCACAATGGTTTCGCCTTCCTGAATTGGCGAAGTCAACATGCAGCTACGAGGTTTGCCGCTTTTACGTCCGATGGTGGTCAGTTCGAGAACCGGCATGTTGCCTGCTTCCCAGCCCTTTCGGCCTCCACTTACTCCCAAAATCATTCGATGGATTGTGTTCATTGCTTTCAAGGTGAGGTTGCTTGGCATGTTCCGACAATAGCCCTCACCATCTACAGTTGCTCGGATGAAAGACATCTTCTCCCTTAAAGGCCGAGTTGCACTTGTAACCGGCGGCTCGCGCGGCATCGGCGCAATGATCGTCCAAGGCTTGCTCGAACATGGTTGTTCACGCGTCTATATCACTGCCCGAAAAGCAATGCAGTGCGACGCGGCAGCAAAAGAACTATCGATGTATGGCGAGTGCATTTCCATACCCGGCGACATTTCCACTCAAGCCGGCATCGAGAAATTGGCTGGAGAAATTGCTCAGCGAGAAGAGCGACTCGACATCTTGGTGAACAATGCGGGCGCGGCGTGGGGTGCAGCATTCGATGAATACCCAGAAAGCGGTTGGGACAAGACAGTTGACCTCAACTTGAAAACACCTTTCTTTCTCACTCAGGCACTTGCGCCGCAATTGCGCGCCGCTGCTGCCAACAACGGACATCTTGCAAAGGTGATCAACATCGCTTCGATCGACGGCCTTTCCATCAACATGGAAGAGACCTACCCTTACGCGGGAAGCAAGGCTGGCCTCATTCACATGACGAAGCGCATGGCGCTACGACTGATCAAAGACGGCATTGTTGTCAGTGCCATTGCCCCAGGCGCATTTGCTTCTGAAATGAACCGAGTGGCACGCGATCATGGCGATGCCATTGCACCAGGAATTCCTTCCGGACGAATTGGCACCCCCGAAGATATGGCGGGGGCAGCGGTGTACTTAGCGTCGCGTGCCGGCGACTATGTAGTGGGTTCGACAATTGTTGTCGACGGCGGAGTTACTTACTCGAGGTAGCCGCGACCGCAATTGCGTCAAGCGTTGCAGTCATGTTTTTCAAGTTGTGCACGGAACGATCCGCTACGTTGCTGAGCTTTCCGCCCAACCATGTGCTGAACCATCCCCGACGATCAATCCATGAGTGAGTGACGCGCGAACCTGTTGCGGTGGGTTCGATTTCATACACCCAATCGCACCACTGGCTTCCAAACACGGTGAGTGCAAATGAAAACTTGCGCGGCGCATTCATTTCATTAATGGTTACTTCGGCGCTCCAATTCTTTTTGCCGTTCTGGTTCTTGCCCTTAAATCGAGCACCAACCGCGGCACTTGTTGCACCCTTAATCCACTCGCCACCACGATTTTCGGGGGACCACTCGCCCATTCGCGGCAAGTCGGTCACAAGCGCCCACACCCGCTCAGGAGTTGCGGCAATTTCTTTGGTTACTGATACTGGAGTGCGTGTAGTCATAGCGAACAGTATTGCCTAATTATTAGTGCTTGTAACGAGCGAACGCTGCCGCAATCTCGGCTTGCGCCGCATCATGGCCTTCCCACCCACGAACCGTGGTGTCTTTGTTGGGTTCCAACAATTTGTAGACCTCGAAGAAGTTGCCTACTTCATCCAACAAGTGCTCGGGCAAATCGTTGATGTCGGCATACTGCGCAAATCGTGGATCGGTCGATGGCACACACAGCACCTTCGCGTCTCCGCCGGCTTCATCTTCCATCCAAAACACTGCAACCGGCCGAACCCACACATGGCAACCGGGAAACGTTGGTTGGCTGAGCCACACCAGGGCATCGAGCGGGTCGCCGTCTTCGCCAAGCGTGCCTGGGAAGAACCCGTAATCAAGCGGGTATTGCGTGGCGGTGAACAGCGTGCGGTCGAGCCAGATATCGCCCGTTTCGTGGTTCATTTCATACTTATTGCGAGAACCTTGAGGAATCTCGACGATCATCTCTACTTGCATCACGCCAGCATACGCAACTAGCGGCGGTTTGGGTTGGTGTTCAAGCACCGATTGACCAATGTGCGCAATTGGTCTATTCCTAAACCCGTCGACACACTTGTCCAAACAATTTCTGCTGCATCGATCTGACACGCGGTCGCTAATTCAATTCTGCGTGTTGCACTTTTAGATGACTTGACCTTGTCTTGTTTCGTAGCCACCACCGTGAAAGAAACATTGCTGTCGCGAAGTTGTTCCAACATCATTAGGTCAAGATCGGTAGGGCCAATCAATCCATCGACAAGAACAAAGATCATTTCGAGTTCTTCGCGCTCTTGCAGATAACCAACGATCATCTTTTCCCAACCGCGCTTAATCTTGCCCGGCACAGCCGCATAGCCGTAACCAGGTAAGTCGACGAGCGTTCCGCCACCCGGGGTTTCGAACAAGTTGATCAGTTGCGTTCGCCCTGGGGTTTTGGACACGCGGGCTAATTGCTTCCGATTTGCGAGCGAATTAATCAGCGACGATTTGCCAACATTGGAGCGGCCAACAAAAGCAACTTCAACAGGGGACTCTGGCAATGTTCGGTAATTGTCTGCCGAAGTGACAAACGCGATCTCGAGAGGTTTTGTCACGCCCTTGAGGCTACGCAGTATAAGTAGACAAAAAGTTGCCAATGCGTCCGATGGCCTCGGTGAGGTCGGCGGCCCAAGGCAGTGTCACGATTCGCAAATGGTCTGGCGTCGGCCAATTGAAACCGGTTCCCTGCACAACGAGTACGCGCTCGGCGCGTAACAAATCAAGAACGAACTTGCGGTCGTCCGCAATTGGATACACCTCTGGGTCGAGCCGAGGGAAAACATACAACGCACCTTTCGGCTCGACGCATGACACGCCCGGAATTGCGCGAAGCGCTTTCACTGCAGCGTCGCGCTGTTCAAGCAACCGACCACCAGGTAGCACCAAGTCCTTAATGCTCTGTCTGCCACCAAGTGCCGTTTGTATGGCGTGCTGAGCAGGAACGTTTGCACACAGGCGCATGTTGGTCAGCATGGTGATGCCTTCGATGTAGCTTGCTGCGTGTTTACGTGGGCCCGTCATCACCATCCATGCGGCGCGAAAACCCGCAAGTCGATATGCCTTCGACAAACCATTAAACGTGATCGTGAAAACGTCTGGAGCGATAGAAGCAAACGTGGTGTGCACCGCATCGTCGTACAAAATTTTGTCGTAGATCTCGTCGGCCATCACGATGAGGTTTCGTTCCGCTGCAATGTCGGCAATCTCGCGCAACACCTCTGGGCTGTACACCGAACCAGTTGGGTTGTTCGGGTTAATCACCACAATTGCCTTCGTGCGATCGTTTACCTTCGACCGAATGTCGTCCATGTTCGGCATCCAACCATTTGCCTCGTCGCACAAATAGTGCACAGGCTTTCCGCCCGAAAGGCTGGTGGATGCTGTCCACAACGGGTAGTCCGGTGCAGGAATAAGTACTTCGTCACCTTCGTTCAGCAATGCATTCAATGCAACCTGAATTAATTCGCTCACACCGTTGCCCAACCACACGTCATCTACGTCGGTGATATCTATTCCGCGCTCCTGGTAGTGCTGAACTACCGCAGTGCGTGCAGACAAAATTCCTTGAGAATCGGAATAACCCTGCGACGTTGGCAAGTTGCGCACCACTTCAACCAACACCTCAGGCGGGGTTTCAAACCCAAATGGTTGAGGGTTGCCAATGTTTAACTTGATAATTCGATGCCCTTGGGCCTCAAGACGCTTCGCTTCCTCCAGCACAGGGCCACGAATGTCGTACAAGACATTGGCCAACTTTCGCGACTGCAGGATCTCCATGGCTCTCAAGCCTAAAGGGGCAGGTCTATCCAAAACGCCTCAATTACGGGGACCCCGATAAATTTGAGTGCATCGACCCCACAAAGATCCTCCTCTATTACAAGTTCACGCCGCTGGCAGACCCAGATGCGATTCGCTTGTGGCAGCGCGCGTTATGTGAGCGCCTCAATCTCAAGGGTCGAATCATCATTTCCAAACACGGCATCAATGGCACGGTTGGCGGTTCTCTGGCATCGATCAAGACGTATCTTCGAGTGACGCGCGAGTTTCCTGCGTTCAAAGACATCGACTTCAAATGGTCCGAGGGAAAAGGCGACGAATTCCCCCGCCTCTCCATTCGGGTTCGCGATGAAATTGTCACGTTTGGCGTACCCGAGGAAATTCAGGTTGACGAAAACGGAATCGTCGGTGGCGGAACGCATCTCAAACCAGAAGAAGTAAATCAGTTGGTGGCCGAACGCGGCGAAGAAGTGGTCTTCTTCGACGGGCGCAATGCATTCGAAGCCAGAATCGGCAAGTTTAAAAACGCCATCGTGCCAATGGTGGGCACGACGCCCGACTTCGTTCAAGAACTAGAGAGCGGCAAGTACGACCACCTTAAGAACAAACCCATCGTCACGTATTGCACCGGCGGAATTCGTTGCGAAGTGCTCAGCATGGTGATGAAGAACCGCGGCTTCAAAGAGGTGTACCAAATTGAAGGCGGCATCGTTCGTTACGGCGAGAAGTTTCGCGATGGCGGCCTATGGGAAGGTTCGCTCTACGTTTTTGACCAACGGCTAAAAATGGATTTCAGCAAGTCTGTAAGTGTTCTCGGCGTTTGCGACTACTGCTCGCAGCCAACAAATCAGTTTCACAACTGCTACGACAACAATTGCCGCAAGCGCACTTTGGTGTGTGCCGAATGCGAATCGTCAGTTGAGGCAATTTCTTGTTTGGATTGCCGCACTATTGCGGCATCTCACTAAAGAAACTGCTTTTGCCAACCTGCTAAGTCTTTTTCCAATCCAACACGGATTGCTTCGATTACCCCGGCTCGCAATCGTTTCTTGCTTGCAGCGTGCGCTGCGGCGTTGAGCCCAACTGTTGTTTTTGCATACTCCAACGCTGCGGGTATCAACTCTGCTTCGCTACTCACTACTCGATCAACAAAACCCGTCTCTACTGCGTTGCTTGGAGTGAATACTTCGGCCAAAAGAACTGAGCGGTTTAACGCAGCCGGCGTTACGCGTTGTCGCAAAATCTCGATCGTGGAAAATGGCATCGTCATGCCGATCGCCACCTCATTTGCCACGTACTTAAATTCGCCTTGCACACCAATCCGATAATCGCCGCACAACATCAGAAACACACCCATTGCGATGGCATGGCCGCCGCACGCAATCGTTACTGGCGTAGGAAAACTGAGCAATCGAATAGCCAGCTCTAGCCCGCCGTTCAGCATGTTGACAGCGGGCTGCCCACTAGCCATCAACGTCTTCAAGTCGAAGCCAGCCGAGAGGATGCCGCTGCGCCCAGTGAGTACCACTGGCACGTTCGCACGTTCGGCTTCATCGAGCGCCGCGTTCAGCGCCTCTTGCATGGCGAGGGACATCGCATTTGCCTTGCCATCGTCCATCGTGATCACGGAAATACCGTCGACCAAGGAATACGTTGCTAATCCAGTCACAATAATTCAGCCCCTTACGGTACGAACTTCCAACTTACCAAGCCATCACTTGGCCACCAGCACTACGCTAAATCCACTATGCGCGCACTATTTAAACCATCTGCAGCACCCGGTCTTGAAATGATCGAATGCGCAGAACCCACGCCAGGCCCAACCGACGTCAAGATTCGTGTCGAGAAAACGGGCATCTGCGGCACCGACTTGCACATCGAATCTTGGGATGCATGGGCAGCTTCGGCAGTGAACGCGCCGCTCATTATTGGACACGAATTTTCTGGCCGCATCGTCGAGATGGGCTCAGAAGTCACTTCACTCGAATTGGGTGCTCTCGTTTCTGGAGAAGGCCACATCATTTGCGGGACTTGCCGCAACTGCCGCGCGGGCCGACGCCACATGTGCAAGAACACTTCAGGTGTTGGT
>CAINLH010000269.1 GCA_903850275.1 uncultured Acidimicrobium sp. | reverse complement strand
CGCGCGATCATCGTCTAGTGAAACGCCAAATGTTGCAAGATCGACTTTGTCGTTAACGGTTGCAACTACTTTGCCGTCGCGATTGAAAACACTGACGTTGTGCCGGTACATCATGTTTTGCGCAAAGAACAGACCATTGCCCGAATGCACGATGCTTTTCGGCTGCAGGTTGTCGTTGCTCACGCGGAATGCCACAGCGAGGGTTCGCTCGTCCGAAGATTTCCCGTCGGGTGGCAGCAGGGTCGTGGTTGTGGTCGTTGGCGCGGCGGGTTCGGTCGTCGAGGTTTCTTGGCTGGCTTGAGGGGTGTTTGTGCACGCGGCAAGGCTCAAAATCGCCAGTGCAGTGACCACGGTCTTCCTTTGCATCCTCACGGCGTAAGGCTATTGGCGCGGCTTCTTGACTGGATGCCTCAACACTGGTCAACTAGTGCCATGACAAACGCAACATTTACCAGCATGGATGTCTCGACGAAAGAGGAGTGGCTGAATATCGGCGCCGAAACGGCGAAGAACCAGCCGCGAGTTGCCGAGGGAATTTTGAAGATGCTGAGCGAGATGCACACCATCGTTGATGGTTTTGTAACAGACCAATTGACCCACGCACTACAAACGGCAACGATGGCCGAGCGCGCAGGCGCCGACGACGAAGTGGTGGTGGCAGCACTATGTCACGACATTGGTAAGGCCATCAGCGTTCCCAATCATCCAGCGATTGCGGCCGCAATTCTGAAGCCGTATGTGCGCCCCGAGGTGCACTTCATGATCGAAGCCCATCAGGATTTTCAGGGCAAGCACTATTACGGTCACTTCGGAATGAACCCCGATGCGCGTAAGAAGCATGAAGGCCACCCGGCATACGAGCTTGCCGCAAAGTTTGCCGACGAGTGGGATCAGAAAGCTTTCGACCCCAACTACGACACTCTGCCTCTTGAGCATTTTGCCGACCGCGTTCGTTCAGTGTTTGCAAAAGCCAAGTTTGTAGCAGCCGACTGATGTCGCAGCGCAGCGTTTCGCTGCCGATGTACGACTTTCCGGAAGTTCACGAATCCACCCGGCTTATCGTCTCGGCCATCGTTGCCGCACTGCAACGCCTTGGCGAGGACGCAGTGCTGGACGAGCCAAACAGTTCGATGCATGCAGAACTGATGCGCTACTGGCGTAACGACAACACGTTGCTCAGTCAATCGTGCGGTCTGCCATTCATAGAGGACTTGCATAAATACGTCGACGTGCTTGGCACACCAACTTGGGCGGGGATTAGCGACGAACGTGGCTGGTACCGCACAGTGATCGTGGTTCGTGAAGCACTTCCAGCAATGAGTGTTGCCGAGCTGGAAGGCATGCAACCAGTCATCAGCAACCCGCAGAGCCTGAGCGGCTGGTGCAGTTTGGGCTGTGCGCTTGCCGAAGTTGCAACGACGCCATCGTTTGTTAAGCCATACATTGCAGCCGAGCGCCACACTGGAAGTTTGCAGTTGTTGCAAGACGGCAAAGCCGACTTCGCATCGATAGACCCAGGCACATTTCAGTTGTTGCAACGGCATCGACCATCTCTCACGCAGGGGTTGCGCATTATTGGGCGCGGGCCGCTGGTGCCAGCAACACCCATCCATCTATCAAAGTTGCGAAAAGCGTCACTCAGTGAAATGAAAACTGCAATGAGCGAGATTTTTGCTCGCGAGAATTTGCGCCATGCATTTGCCGAGATAGGTATTTCGGGTTTCGCCCCGATGGAAAATGATGACTACACAATGATCGGCACACTTGTGCAACGGGCAGAAAGCGTGTTGCCACGTAGGTAAAGAACATTGGGGTTGGATTGCACCCCTCAAATCGTCAAGAATGGAAGCCATGTCAGGACCCCGCCCAGTACGTTCGCCAATAGGCACTCAATTATCTTGCGCCAACTGGCAAATTGAGGCCCCGTATCGAATGCTTCAGAACAACCTCGACCCAGACGTTGCCGAACGCCCGGACGACTTGGTGGTGTACGGCGGCACTGGCAGGGCAGCACGCAGTTGGGATGCATACGACGCCATGTTGCGCACGTTGCAACGCCTGAAACCAGACGAGACCATGTTGGTGCAATCGGGTAAGCCGGTAGGTGTCTTCCAAACGCACGAATGGGCGCCACGCGTGTTGCTTGCAAACAGCAACCTTGTTGGCGACTGGGCCAACTGGGACGAGTTTCGCAGGCTAGAGGCCGCGGGCCTCACGATGTATGGCCAGATGACGGCAGGTTCGTGGATTTACATTGGCACTCAGGGAATTTTGCAGGGAACGTACGAGTGCTTCGCCGAAATTGCCCGACGCAAATTTAATGGCACACTCGCGGGCACCATCACATTGACTGCGGGCCTTGGCGGTATGGGCGGTGCACAACCGCTTGCCGTCACAATGAACGATGGCGTTGCATTGTGCATCGATGTAGATGCTTGGCGTGTTAATCGCCGAGTAGAAACCCGATACTTGGATGAAGTTGCCGACTCGCTTGAGGACGCAGTTGCAAGGTGCGAAAAGGCGAAGGCCGAAAAGCGCAGGCTTTCGGTTGGTGTCGTTGGCAATGCTGCCGACATGTTTCCAAAACTGCTGCAGATGGGTTTCGCTGCCGACATCGTGACCGACCAGACGAGTGCGCACGACCCGCTTTCGTACTTGCCAAACGATCTCAGCGAAGATGCGGCGCAGGCAATG
>CAINLH010000268.1 GCA_903850275.1 uncultured Acidimicrobium sp. | reverse complement strand
TGCGTTCCATGTCGGCTTTCGTCAGTTCAATTGCTTTGCTCTGATCGGGTGTCTCGACAAAGGGGAATGCGCTTTCCATTTCGTGCTGCCACGGCGTGTCTTGCGCAAACGCGTGGCCCTCGGCCGTTACGCGGCGTTGGTAGAGCACCACGAGTTCGTGTGCGATCTCTCGACCCGCAGAGCGCACACGTTGTTTGGCGCGGGCAAAGTCGCTTCCACCCAAACGATGCAAGGTGGGTGAGTCGCCGCCAATGTATTGACGCACTGCGCCAATGTGATCGGTTGGGACGTACAGCTTGTCGCCATCTTTGTATGCAAGCAGCAGGTAATCGCGCTCGGAGCCACCGATGCTGCGCTTAACCATGCCCTCGTATTTGCCAACACCGTGATAGTGGTGAACCACGTAGTCGCCTGGCTTGAGATCCTGAAACACCGACGTGGTGTCACGCTTGGGAACCTTGATCTTGCGATGCGTTCTGCGTCTGCCGGTGAGGTCGGCTTCGGCGATGATGGCAACTTTGCTAACGGGAAGCGAACAACCAAAATGCAACGGCGCAACAATGACTGGCACATTGACACCGTGTTCGGAAAACACATCTTTCAGGCGCTGTGCAGAACCTTCGCCTTCTGCGGCAACAACAACATGCCACTTATCGGCGATGAGTTCGCGAATTCTTTTTGCAGTTCCTTCGGCGTCGCCAGTAACTGGACCCCAACCGGTTGACGGAATGGTGGGTGCATCCAAAGCTTCGGAAGGAAGCGACATGGAAATTGCACGCATGGTGGAAGCGCCCTCGAAGAGTCGCTCTACTTCTGCATGCAAGCGAGGAAATGATTTGTCTGCATCGCGAGCCCATGTAGATGCAAGTGCACGCGCCAAGTCGTCTTCTTCTGCAAGCAAATCGTGCGCACGTGTGCGCATACGCTTTGGGTCGACCAACAACAACTCGCTGTCCTTCGGCAAGATATCGGTAAGCAATAGCTCCTCGGTAATCAGCCAAGGCAACCAACTTTCCATGCCATCGAAGTTGGCGCCATCGGACAACCTGTCCCAGTGTTCGCGGCCCCATGCCTCTGTGGCCACAAGCGATCGCGCCATGTCCTTTACTTCGTCGGTTATCTGCAACTCGCGCGCCGGGAAGATAGTTGCAACCTCGATTGCGTCCGTGCTGCGCTGATCGTTGACATTGAACTGTGTCAGTCGATCTACTTCATCGCCCCACAAATCAATTCGGATCGGTGTGTCGGCGGTAGAGGGGAACACGTCGATGATCGAACCGCGCCGCGCAACTTCGCCGCGGTGCTCCACAAGCTCTTCACGGCGATAACCACCGTGTACAAGCCGAGTAAGCAGTGCATCGGCGTCTATTTCTTCGCCCGGTCGGACAACGATTGGTTCCAGTGTCGTTGCATCGGGCCCAAGTTTCTGCAGCAACGCGCGGACAGAGCCGATGATTACTTTGGGTGGCTGGTCGCCGCGAATACGCCACAACACTTCAAGCCTGCGGCCCATTGTCTCAACACTTGGGCTTACGCGTTCGAAGGGGAGTGTTTCCCATGCGGGGAAAATGAGCACGTTGGAGGCGCCAAGAAATTGCACGAGGTCGTCATGCAGCAATTGCGCAGCAGTGCCCGTTGGAGTTGCAACGATCATTGTGGTCTTTGGAGAACGCACCGAGAGCGCGGCGATAATTGTTGCGCGAGCCTGTTCGCCGCAGGCCAACAGCGAGTTCTTTCCACCAAGCGTGGCCAATGCGCTTTCCTGGCCTGCAAGAAGTGCGAGGTCAGACAACAGCATGGCGGCTAGTGGCAGCTAACTATTTGGAGTTGATGCTCTGCATGGCAGCGTCAACGCCTTGCGTGCATATGAGTTGAACTGCGTCTGCGGCAATTTGCACGGAGATATCTAACGTCTGGCGTTGCGTGCCCGACACTTTTGACAGCACATGATCGGCGCCGTCTTCTTTTGTTGAAGGCTTGCCCACGCCAATGCGCACTCGAATGAAATCCTGTGTTTTCAGATGCTGATTGATCGAACGCAATCCGTTATGGCCAGCAAGACCGCCACCGATTTTTACGCGCACGACACCGGGCTCTAAATCAAGTTCGTCGTGCACAACAATGATTTTTGCCGGGTCGGTTATTGCGTACTTACGTGCAAGCGGGCCAACGGCATTGCCCGATTCGTTCATGTAAGTAGTTGGCATTGCCAACAAAATGTGCACGTCTTGGTTATGCACTTCGGCAGTGAGCGCGCGATCCTTCGACGACTTCAGCGAAACGTTGTAACGCGTTGCAAGCAATTCGATCGCATCGAAACCAACGTTGTGTCTTGTGCCTGCGTATTCGCGACCGGGGTTACCCAGCCCAACAACGAGCGCGGTGAAAGGTGTGCCGCGGCGTTCATGCCGCTCGTGTCGCGCTTGGCGACCGAACAGCGCCATACGAACTAGGAGGCGGCTGGCTTGTCGTCGCCGGCAGCAGGAGCTTCGCCAGCACCAGCAGCATCGGCAGGCGCATCACCAGCAGGAGTTGCGGCGGCAGTTGCACCACCGGTGTCGAGCACTGTCACGATGACCAAGTCGTCGTCGCCAAGTGCGGTAACACCCTTTGGCAATGTGATGTCGCCGAGGCGGATGACGCTTTGCATGGTCATGTCGGTGACGTCGATGAGAATTTCGTTTGGAATGTTGTTGGCAGCAGCGCGCACTTCGATGCGGTCGATTGCTGCGTCAACAAGGCCACCCTCTTGGTTGACGGCTTTTGCCGTGCCGGTGAGGTGAACTGGAACAGCCATGGTGATTTCTACGCTGAGGTCGATCTGCATGAAGTCGACGTGGCTAACCGTGCGCTTGATTGGGTCGCGCTGCATTTCCTTCACGATTGCTGGGTACTTCTTGTCGTCTACGTGCAATTCCAAGATGGTGTTGGAGCCTGCAGCGCCCGACAATGCAATGCGCAAGTCGCGTCGCTCGACGGTGATGCTGACCGGTGTCATGCCCATGCCGTACAACACAGCTGGGATGTGTTCTTTGCCGCGAAGACGGCGAGCCTCAGGGCTGCCAGTGGTTCGTCCGACTTGTGTCTTCAATGTGGTGGTCATGAGAAACTCCAGAAATACTTTGGGTTGCGTGAGGTCATCAAGCAATTACAACGGCTAACGAGCCTACAGCCCGAATTGCTCAATTAAATCTGCCCCTAGGGGCCAAATTTAGGACTGATTTTCGCCGTCGAAGAGGTCGCTGACGCTGGTCTCGTCGAAGACGGCAGCCAGTGCGTCGGCAAGGATTTTGGCCACAGAAAGCACCTCGATCTTGGCAATCCGCTTTTCGGCTGGCAATGGCAGCGAGTTGGTGAGCACCACGCGGCTGATGGACGAGTTCTCAAGTCGCTCGATAGCGGGGCCGGACAAGACGCCGTGCGTAGCCATGGCCCACACTTCCTTGGCTCCGCGCTCGAAGAGCAAGTCGGCGGCGCTGACAATTGTTCCGCCCGTGTCGATCATGTCGTCGGCGAGGATGCACAAGCGTCCGTCGACATCACCGATGACTTCTTTGGCTACAGCAATGTTGGTGGTTCCCTTTGGGCGACGCTTGTTGATGAATGCAACGTCGGCGTCCATGTCGGCAAGATGCTGCGCAAAACGTTCTGCAACTTTTACACGGCCAGCATCTGGCGACACGATGGTGACACCGTCTCGCGCATTGGCGCGCACGTAGTTTTCAAGTACCGGCATTGCAGTGAGGTGATCGACAGGGCCTTCGAAGAAGCCCTGAATCTGTCCGCTGTGCAAGTCGATAGAAACCATGCGCTTAGAACCTGCTGCTTTGAACAAGTCGGCAATTAAGCGAGCAGTAATCGGTTCGCGGCCTTCTGCTTTGCGATCTTGGCGCGCGTAACCGTAGAAGGGGCACACTGCAGTCACGCGCTTTGCGGAAGCGCGGTATGCGGCGTCGATCATGATCAACTGCTCCATGATCGAGTCGTTCACGCTGCGACCATCTGCGCCGCAATGCGTCTGCATGATGAACACGTCGCCACCGCGAACACTTTCTCCAAAACGAGGACGCACTTCACCATTTGCGAATTCGACAATGTTTGCTTCACCAAGTTGCACTTCCAGATGCTGTGCCACTTCTTCGGCAAGTTGTGGGTGAGTGCGCCCCGTGTAGAGGGCCATTCGCTTTGTGGTGACTTTGTCGATCGTTTTGTTCATCTGTCCTCGGGTGGTGAGCCGTTTGCTACAGCGTAGAACACGGACGCCGTTTGGCTT
>CAINLH010000267.1 GCA_903850275.1 uncultured Acidimicrobium sp. | reverse complement strand
GCCGCGAATGGAATTAGACAACGCGCTAGTGCAGTTGGCAAAGTCGCGCGGCATTCGTGTGATGGAAGGCCACGGTTTTGTTGACGTAAAACAACACACCGCCGAACACATTGATGTTGATGTAGAACACCTGGGCACAATTCGTGCGCAATACGTTGTTGCTGCAGATGGCATGTGGTCGCCCGTGCGAAAAGCACTTGGTGTGTCGACGCCCGGATACTTGGGTGAATGGCATGCGTTTAGGCAATACGCAAACACCGTGACGGGCCCAGCCAAGGAACGGCTGTATGTATGGTTCGAAAAGGATTTGTTGCCGGGTTACGCATGGTCGTTTCCGTTGCAAGACGGCCGCGTCAATATTGGTTTCGGCATTTTGCGTGGCAGCAACTACACAGTGCAACAGATGAAAGATTTGTGGCCCGAATTGTTGCAGCGCAAACACATTGCCAAGGCGCTTGGCCCAAACGTGGTGATGGAAGACCGCCACACCGCGTGGCCTATCCCCGCCCGTGTTACGTCGGCAACATTGACAAATGGCCGAGTGTTGTTTGTTGGCGACGCCGCGTGCGTTACCGACACACTGACCGGCGAAGGCATCGGGCAATCGCTGTTGTCGGGCCAGCTTGCTGGCAAGGCCATTGTGTATGCGGGCAAGCGCGAGGCATCAGTTGCCAGAACTCGATACGAAACGCTGATTGCACAGCACCTCTTTGCAGACCATCGCATGTCGGCGGCATTGGGAACCATTTTGAAAAGCTCGCTTGGTGCGCGAGGCGCGTTGCGGTTGGCAAACCTCACACCATGGACAAGGCGCAACTTTGTTCGCTGGATGTTTGAAGACGAGCCGCGAGCCGCCGTGTTTACGCCCCGACGATGGCACCGCAAATTTCTCAAGCGTGAAGGCGCTTACGCCGAGAGGTAACTTGGACTGATGCGCACACGCCTAACCGAACTGCTGGACATTGAGTACCCAATCATGCTTGCCGGCATGGGCGGCGTTTCGTACCACAACCTTGTTGCTGCTGTTTCGGAAGCGGGAGGAATGGGAACCTTCGGTGCATCCACCATGCAGGGTGGCGAACTTGAAAAAGAAATCGATGCAATGAAGCAACTGACGTCCAAGCCTTTTGGCGTGGACTTGCTGACCGCACTGCCCCACACGTTGGAGCGCGATGTGGAACTGATTATTAAGAGTGGCGCCCGCGTGTTTGTTGCTGGCCTAGGCGTGCCACGAGAAATCATTGACCGCTTGCACAAGAGCGGCGTACTCGTTGGTTCCATGTGCGGCAAGGTGCGCCATGCTGTTTCAGCACTGGAAAGCGGATGCGACTTTGTTGTTGCACAAGGCACCGAAGGTGGCGGGCACACCGGCACTGTTGCCACGATGGCGCTTGTACCCCAGGTGGTTGATGCGGTTGGTGACAAGATGGTGGTAGTTGCTGCTGGTGGTTTGTTCGACGGGCGCGGTTTGGCTGCATCGCTGGCGTTGGGCGCTGATGGCGTGTGGGTTGGCACGCGTTTTATTGCAACACACGAAGCGCGCGGCGTGGATGGCTACAAAGAAAAGCTGATTGAAACGCTTGAAGACGGCACCGTCATTACTCGCAGTTACACGGGCAAAACCTGCCGCGTGGTGAGCAACAACTGGACGAACAAGTTTGAGGAACACCCAGAAACGTTGCAAGGGTTTCCGCAGCAAGCAATCGCCTCGATGCAGGCAGGCGTTAACCACTTGGG
>CAINLH010000266.1 GCA_903850275.1 uncultured Acidimicrobium sp. | reverse complement strand
ACATTCTGCGCGAAAACGGCATTGTCGACACCGAGTCGTATCGCAAACTTGGGCGCAATCAAATGCGTATTTCCATGTTCCCATCAGTCGAACCAACCGATGTACAGCAACTCACTGCATGCATCGACTATGTAGTGGAGCAGCTGTCATGAGTAAACGAATTGTTATCGCCGAAGAAATTGCCGAGGCCGGCCTCGACCGCCTGCGTTCGGCTGGCTTCAACGTTGACGTGCAACTCAATAAATCGGCCGACGAATTGCACTCAATTCTTCATGGTGCACACGCACTCATCGTTCGTTCGGCCACCATGGTTGACGCGGCAATGTTGGCAGCCGGCAAACAGTTGGTAGTCGTTGCTCGCGCGGGCGTCGGGCTTGACAACATCGACGTGGAAGCGGCCACTAAACAGGGCGTGATGGTGGTGAATGCACCACAATCCAACGTGCTTTCCGCCGCCGAACACACCATGGCGCTGATCTTGTCCATTGCTCGCAACGTGCCCCAGGCCCATAGCGCACTGACCGCGGGCCGTTGGGAGCGCAGCAAGTGGGAAGGCATCGAGCTTGCCGGTAAAACGCTCGGCATCTTGGGCCTCGGCCGCATCGGCACGTTGGTTGCCCAACGCGCTCGCGCTTTCGACATGCGTCTAGTTGCCTACGACCCATACGTTTCGGCCGAGCGCGGCCGCGAACTGGGCGTTGAAATGACAACACTCGAACGAGTAGTCGAACAGGCAGATGTCCTCACCATTCACTTGCCAAAAAACAAAGAGACCACGGGCATCATCAATGCCGACATGCTGAAGCGCGCAAAGCGTTCGCTGCGCATTGTCAACGTTGCTCGCGGCGGCATCGCCGACGAAGCCGACCTCGCCGAAGCTTTGCGCAACGGCACAATCGCTGGCGCGGCACTTGATGTGTTCACCAAAGAGCCAGTTACCGACTCGCCATTGTTTGGCCTCGGCAACATTGTGGTCACGCCGCACCTTGGTGCCAGCACACGTGAAGCACAAGACCGCGCGGGCGAAGTTGTTGCCGACATGGTGCAACTTGCCCTCAACGGCGACTTCGTGCCCTTCGCTGTCAACCTTGAAGCAGGCGATGCAAACGAAACACTGAAGCCGTTTGTTCCATTGGCCGATCGCATCGGGCGCGTGTTTGCGTCGCTGATCGAATCCACTCCGTCAACGATTGAAATTTCTACAACGGGCGAAATTGGTGGCTACGACCCTGGCCTCATCACCATCAGCGCACTGAAGGGAATGCTTTCTGTTTGGTCGACCGATCAAGTGAGCCTCGTAAATGCTCCATCGATGGCGCGCAATCTCAACATCACCGTCGAAAGCGTTGCATCAACAACAACGACGCATCGCGACTATGTCAACCTGATCACGCTTCGGTCGGGCGATCGAAACATTTCAGCAACGCTCACCGGCCGACGCCGCGAAGCCAGGATCGTGATGATCGATCATCACCTCACCGACATTCCACCCTCGGAACACATGCTGGTAGTAAAAAACGACGACCAGCCTGGCGCAATTGGCCGCGTGGCTTCGGCACTTGGCAACGCCGGCATCAACATTGCCAACATGGACGTAGGCAGTTCCGAAACCGTAGGCAGCGCACTGATGTGCATCGCCACAACAACTGCAGTGCCACTTGATGTGCTGCAACACCTGCGCACGCTCGAGGGAATCTCGAGCGTTGTTTCGGTGGGCGCCTAAACCTTTTTGCGGCGTTCGCGCTTCACGCGCGGAGTGAACTTCACCAACTCGTCGTCCACCACTTCGTGGCGTTGACCCCAACTGCTGAGCAGTGACTGCATCATTGCCGCAGCCGGCAGCGCCAATACAGCACCAATCGGCCCAAGTATTGCGCCGCCCACAATTGCTGAAGCGAATGCCACCGCGGCATGCACATGCATAGTGCGCGCAGTGATGCGTGGTGAGATGAGATAGTTCTCAAGTTGCTGGTAAATCAAAATGAATGCAAGTACGAATGCCGCATTGATTGGTGATTCCAAAAATGTAAGCAGTAGCGGCAATACGCCAGCAAGATACGTGCCAACAACTGGCAAGAACTGCGAGACGATGCCGACCCACAACGCCATTGCTATTGGTGCAGGGGTTCCGATGGCTTGAAAAGCGATCCAATGGAAAAACGCCGACACCAAGGCAAGTAGCGCTCGCGAATACAAGTAGCCGCCTGTCTTATCGATGGCCAAGTCCCACGTCTTTAACACCAACCGCTGACGCTCTTCTGGCAGGCGCGCACAAATAACGCGTCGCAGGCGCGGCCCGTCTGCAACCAGATAAAACGTGAACAGTGTGATCGACAACAATT
>CAINLH010000265.1 GCA_903850275.1 uncultured Acidimicrobium sp. | reverse complement strand
TTCGCGTCTGCGCAATGCAGCAACTTCGTCACGCGTCACAGTGTTGTCGGAGCCGCCCGCTTGACCGTCGGTAACAAGGCAATACTCCACGTCGTTTCCTTCTGCGACCCAAGTGGCAACTGTGCCACCAGCACCAAAATCGACATCGTCTGGGTGTGCGGTTATCACAAGAATTTTCATGTACACAGACTATTCAGCAAAGTGAACACAACTTGAGTCAAGGCGTAAGGTGAAGGTATGAACTTTCGTCGATTACTTGATATTGCTCAGTCTCTCAAAGCTTCATTAGTCGTTGTCGGCATATTGAGCATCGCCTTCTTGATCTTTAGCCTGCTTGTGGGCATGCCGCCAATCGGTTACGTGTTGATTGTCGGCTTTGTCGCAGTTCCAACGCTTCTGTATGTAGGGCGCTCGATTCGTGCAGATACCAACAAACTCACCGATGCGCGTTTTCTGCTCGTTCTTTGCGCATCAATTCTCGTGATGTTGCCTGTGATTCAGGCAGTGCCGTATGGCCGGGCACACAGCAATCCGCCCATCACTGGTGAGCCTCAGTGGTCTTCGCCGCGTACGCGCGAGCTGATGGCTCGGGCATGTTTCGGTTGTCATTCCAATGAAGTGGAGTATCCGTCCTATGCCAGCGTGGCCCCAATCTCGTGGGTGGTTGAGGCGCACGTTGCGGAAGGCAGGGAAAAGGTCAACTATTCCGAATTTGATCAACGTCAACGAGGCGCGGATGAAACGATTGAAGTAATCCAAGAAGGCTCAATGCCACCCGCTTATTACACACGTTTCGGACGGCACCCAGAAGCCAAGTTGACGAGTGCCGAATTACAGGAATTGATTGATGGCCTTAGGGCAACTCCTGGGCTGTCCGAGGACTAAGCCCAATTTGCGTATTGTCACCGTCTAGATAACTTGAAGGGAACGAATTACTGACGGGAGAACATCATGGCCACCATCAACCTCACACTCGACACCTTCGAACAGACCGTGATGGGCGACGGAATTACGTTCGTCGACTTCTGGGCAGAGTGGTGTGGGCCATGCAAAACGTTTGGTCCAATTTTCGAGAAGGCATCAGATGCAAACCCAGACATTCGCTTTGCAAAGGTAGATACCGAAGCGGAACAGCAATTGGGTGGCTCACTTGGCATTCAGTCGATCCCCACCATCATGGCCTTTCGCGATGGTGTTCTGTTGTTCTCGCAGCCGGGTGCACTTCCTGCAGCATCGTTCGACCAACTCATTGATGCAATTCGCAATGTAGATATGGAAGACGTTCGCAAGCAGATTGCCGAAGACGAAGCTGCAAACAATCAGCAATAACTAACGCGTTAGTTCAAACCCGCGATATTCGTTGTTTTCCACGTCGCTACAGCGCTGCGCATAATCGGGGAAACCGGGCAGCGGCATAAACACCCGAGGCTTTCCCGGCACGTTGGCACCCAAATACCACGAGTTGCAGCTGGGGAACAGCGTCATGTCGGCCACTGCGTTGACATGGGTAACCCAAGCGTCTTGCGCTTGCCGCGTGGTCTCAATGGTTTGCGCGTTGCTGGTAACAACGTGCTGCATGCAACGGGTGATCCACTCCACGTGGTGCTCAATTGAAACAATCATGTTGGTGAGAACCGACGGGCTGCCGGGGCCTGTAATGGTGAACAGGTTGGGGAAGCCGTGAACAGCAAGACCGAGGTAATTGAC
>CAINLH010000264.1 GCA_903850275.1 uncultured Acidimicrobium sp. | reverse complement strand
TTTGCATCTGCAGCACTACGCGAACTCGACCCAAACCTACGCATGTACGACCCGGCGTTTCTGTCCACTGCCGCTTGTCAATCATCGATCACTTACCTTGACGGCGAAAAGGGACTTCTCCGCTACCGCGGGTACCCCATCGAACAGTTAGCCGAGAAGTCGACGTTCCTCGAAGTTGCATACCTGCTTCTCAATGGCGAACTGCCGAACAACGACCAGTTTGCAAAGTGGGATTACGACGTCACCCACCACACAATGATTCACGAGAACATGCGAAAGCGGTTCGTCGATGGATTCCACTACGACGCTCACCCAATGGGCATGTTCATCTCGGCAATTGCTGCACTTGGAACGTTTTACGACGACGCGCAAGACGTTTTTGATACCGACAACCTGAACAAGCAAATTTTGCGTCTTGTCGCAAAAGTACCGACAATCGCTGCCATGACATATCGCTTCTCATCAGGTCTTCCATTTGTGTTGCCAAACAACTCGATGTCATACGCGACCAACTTTTTGAACATGATGTACCGCATTGGTGACGACTACGAGGTCGACCCAGTATTGGCTCGCGCAATGGATGTGCTGTTTATATTGCATGCCGACCACGAGCAGAACTGCGGAACAACCGCAATGCGCGTTGTCGCAAGCGCAAACTCCGACCCATACTCGGCAACAGCAGCAGCCGCGTCCGCTCTGTACGGCCCATTGCATGGCGGAGCCAACGAAGCTGTCGTGCGAATGCTCACCGAGATTGGCGACGTGAAGAACATCCCCGCATTCATCGAAAGCGTCAAGCGCGGCGAAGGTCGATTGATGGGCTTTGGTCATCGTGTGTACAAAAACTTTGACCCTCGTGCAACCATTATCAAGAAGACGGCATACGAGGTGTTCGAAGTAACCGGCACCAACCCGCTGCTCGATGTTGCATTAAAACTGGAAGAAGTGGCACTGAACGACGAGTACTTTGCCTCGCGCAAGCTGTACCCCAATGTCGACTTCTACTCTGGCCTCATTTACCAAGCGCTTGGTTTCCCCGTCAACATGTTCACCGTCTTGTTTGCAATACCTCGCACGGTTGGCTGGTTGGCACATATGTCCGAACTGTTGCGCGACGACGAACAGAAGATCAGTCGTCCCCGCCAGTGGTACACGGGTGTTGACGAGCGTAGTTATACAGATATCAAAAAGCGCTAAGCGCCGATATCAATAACTATTTTGCCAATATTGGCGTTTGACTCCATGTAAGTATGTGCTGCGGCAATTTCCGCAAACGAAAAGCGCCTATCAATGACCGGCTTTAAGTGCCCCGAATCAAAAAGCGGAAGCACCTCGCTAGCAAAGCGCTGGCTGATGGCTATTTTTTCTTCAATCGGCCTAGCCCTCAGCACTGTGCCGGAGAGCTTCGCTCGCTTGCCAAGCATCGCGGCCAAGTTGAACGGCGTGTTTCCACCACCCATGACGCCCACTTGCACAATGTGCCCCTTGAGTGCAAGCGATTTCACGTTTCGGTCTAGATAGTCGCCGCCGATCACATCAAGGACGACGTCCACGCCCTTGCCACCTGTTGCTTTCTGCACTTCTTCTGCAAAATCTGTGGCTGAATAGTCGATGACGACATCTGCTCCTAGCGATTTAACCGCCGCAACCTTCCCCGTTGAACATGTGGCAATTACGCGAGCGCCAAGCGCCTTGCACAACTGAACTGCGGCCGTACCAACGCCCGAAGCGGCGGCATGCACAAGCGCGCATCGACCGCTGGTGAGGCCACCCTGCACAACGAGTGCATCCCACGCGGTGATGAACACTTCCGGAATAGCAGCAGCGTCTGCGAGCGAAACTGAAGTGGGGATGCGCATTGCTTGTCGTTCGTGGATGACCAGTTGCTGCGCGTATGCCCCACCGCTCACAATGCCCATCACTTCGTCGCCCACTTGCAAAGCACGCACTCGCGCACCCACCGAACGCACTACACCCGAAAACTCCATGCCCGGAACATCGAATTGATCTGGAAAGGGGTTTGGGTAAAAACCCATACGCTGCAGCAAGTCGGCACGATTCAGGCTGGTTGCCCGAACCTCGACCAACACTTCTTCAGAACCAGGTGTTGGCGCAACAATCTCTTCGAATGTCAGTACCTCGGGGCCACCATGACCCCTGAGGACTACCGCACGCATTGTTGACATTTATGCCATTGTCTTTTGCAAGCGACGATCAAGCGTCTCGAGGAATTCCTCCGTGGTCTGCCACGGTGCGCTGTTTCCGCCCACGAGTAGCGACAAGTCCTTTGTCATCTCCCCTGCCTCAACAGCCTCTACACATACCTGTTCCACTTTTCGGGCAAAATCGATAACCGCTGGCGTATTGTCCAACTTGCCGCGGTGCTCTAAACCGCGCGTCCACGCAAAGATTGATGCGATCGGGTTAGTTGATGTCTTTTTCCCTGCTTGATGATCGCGGTAGTGACGTGTCACTGTTCCGTGCGCTGCTTCAGACTCAAGCACTCGACCATCTGGCGTGGCAAGCACCGAGGTCATTAGGCCGAGCGAACCAAAGCCTTGCGCAACGATGTCGGACTGCACGTCGCCGTCATAGTTCTTGCAGGCCCACACGTATCCGCCCTCCCAACGAAGCATGCATGCAACCATGTCGTCGATAAGGCGGTGCTCGTAGGTGAGGCCGGCCTTGTCGAACTGTTCTTTAAATTCTTGATTGAATACTTCTTCGAACAAGTCTTTGAATCTGCCGTCGTATGCCTTCAAGATGGTGTTCTTGGTGCTGAGGAACAATGGATAGTTGCGTTGCAGCGAGTAGTTCATTGTGGCGCGAGCAAAGTTACGAATTGATTCGTCAAAGTTGTACATGCCCATGACAACACCAGAACCAGTGAAGTCGGCAACTTTCATTTCAATGGGTTTGCTGCCATCTTTTGGCACGTAGGTCATCGTGACGGTTCCTTCGCCAGGAACGCGGAAGTCTGTTGCCTTGTATTGATCGCCGTGGGCATGACGACCGATGACGATTGGTTTCGTCCAACCCGGCACAAGCTTCGGAATGTTTTTACAAATAATCGGTTCACGGAAGACGACGCCGTCGAGAATATTGCGGATGGTTCCGTTTGGCGACTTCCACATCTGCTTCAGATTGAACTCTTTCACGCGTGCTTCATCGGGCGTGATAGTTGCACATTTGATGCCAACACCGTGCTTCAGAATGGCATTGGCTGAATCGATCGTTACTTGATCGTTTGTTGCATCGCGGTGCTCGATACCCAAGTCGTAATACTCCAGATTGATATCGAGGTACGGCAAGATCAAGCGATCCTTGATGAATGTCCACATGATGCGAGTCATTTCATCGCCATCAAGCTCGACTACCGGATTGAGTACTTTTATTTTCCCAGCCATGAGGGGGCTCCAGCCTGTTCGTCCGGTTTCCCGGAACTTGTATCCGACTTGTACACAATACCCCAACGGGCTGCTGGCTGAGGCTCGGAAGCCCTTGCGCCCCTACTCTCTCCCTATGGATTTTGCGTGGTCTGCTGAACATGTGGCCCTGCGGGCGCGCGCGAGGAATGTTGCCAATGCTGCGGTCAAAAAGTATGGACGCTTTAACGACACGTGGATGAACGGTTACAGCAAGGA
The DNA here is from genome assembly GCA_903850275.1 of uncultured Acidimicrobium sp. Taxonomy (GTDB): domain Bacteria; phylum Actinomycetota; class Acidimicrobiia; order Acidimicrobiales; family Ilumatobacteraceae; genus UBA3006. Next base: position 333 of record CAINLH010000264.1, on the reverse strand, counting down.
GTTTTCGGAGGAACTTGCAACTCACGGCTGGATTGGGATGACGTGGCCAACCGAATTCGGTGGCGGTGGCCGCCCACCGATTGAGCGACTCATTGTTGCCGAAGAAATGATCGCTGCTGGTGCACCAATCGCTGCTTCATGGTTTGCCGACCGACAGATGGGCCCCGCACTTATTGCTTACGGCACCAAGCAACAGCAAGATGAGTTTTTGCCAAACATGCTCGCTGGCAAAACCACGTGGTGCATTGGTATGAGCGAGCCAAATGCTGGCAGCGACTTGGCCTCACTCAAAACATTTGCCGCCGATGACGGCGACGAATGGGTCATTAACGG
>CAINLH010000263.1 GCA_903850275.1 uncultured Acidimicrobium sp. | reverse complement strand
GGCGCATAACGGATGTGCTTTGAACGCGACAGCGAGTACAAACCCCAACGGGCACTCAAGAAAATCTCGAGTGGTGTCGGATCAGTAATTTCTTCACCAATTTCCAGATGGATTTGAGTGCTTGCCTCGCCGCGCGGCCACCGTCGATTTACGAAGGTGTGTAGTTCATTTCCTCGGCGCTCATGCCTTGCGGCGCCAAAACAGTAAGGCAAGCCATACGTTGCACGTGCTACTGCAGTAGGCAAAACACGATTGATATCGAGCGAACAAAACCACACACCAGGGACACCGTCACGAATTACGTAGGTGCGCACATTCACTTCTGGAAACGATCCCAAATAAGGAATCGACGGCAAGTGCGGTATTCCGATACCCCGCATAGAGAAAGGTATGAGCCCAACCCACGCCGAACCGTCGAGGATGTCAACCGACAGCCCCTTCGGAAGTAGCCGTTGGACTTCTTCAGGCTCGTAGCGAAAATGAATATAAGCAATGTCGTACCAGCCCTGTTTCATGATCGCTCGCTTCACCGGGTTTGGGCACTGTTGTGCAAATGGCCCGCTGCGCTCGACGAAACTCATCCGAAATTGCCCATCTGCACTGCCATAATCACGCCAACAACCACGCGCATCGACCACGCGATTGTGCGCGGCCAATTAGTTGTCACCAAACGAGCACCCACCTGTGCATCTGGGTTTGTTGCCATTCGCTCGTGAAGAGGCACCGAGAGGAACACCGTGCTGCCCAACGCCACGGCAAGCAAGAAGGCCCCTGCCCAGGGCCAAATCCACCACACCCCGTTGGGCCGATCCACCAGCAAGGCCAGCGTCGAAAACCCTTCCACCGCCATTGGCAAAGCAACCACCCTGCTGGTTCGGCGCTGATGTTCCACCGCCACGCCAACCGCACTGTCTGGCGGGGTTTGCGCCAACAGGGGGTAATGCACGTGCTGGACGAACCAAATGATGCCCGCCATGACGCACGATGCCAGCAAATTCACCAGCACGAGATAGCCGAGCACATTCGAAGAATACCCCAGGGGGTGCAAAAACCCCTTGGATATCCCACTTTTTCGTAATCGCATGACATAAATTCGGGGTCTATGAAAAAACGTGACCTCATCCAAGCAGTAGCAACCCATACAGACGTAGACAAGAAGACGGCAACGGCTCTTGTTGAAGGAACAATTGATGTCATCCTCGCCACAGTGGCAAAGGGTGAAATCGTCAACATCTCGGGCTTTGCGAAGTTCGCAAAGATCAACCGACCAGCCCGCATGGCCCGTAACCCGGCTACAGGCGAGCAGATCAAGGTAAAGGCAAAGACCGTTGCCAAGATCACCGCACTCAAAGGCTTCAAGGACATCGCCCTTGGCGTAGCACCAGCACCAAAGTTGGTCACCGTTCGTAAGCCAGCTCCAGCACCAGCCAAAAAGGCAGCACCTGCCAAGAAAGTTGTTGCAAAGAAGCCAGTCGCTAAGAAGAAGAAAAAGAAATAGTTCACTTTTAAACGTATTGAAAAGACCCGCCCGAAAGGGCGGGTCTTTTTTTATTCAGGACATATTGTTATTCATCATGACTTCGCAAAACATGCACTTCCTAGAAATCAACCGAGTCGACATCAAGCAACACCGCATGGTTACGGTCGAACAAGACAGCACATTGCCGCACGATCACGTGCTTCTCAAACTCGATCGATTTGCGCTCACGTCTAACAACATCTCGTATGCACTCAGCGGAGACTTTCTCGACTACTGGGGCTTCTTCCCCACCACTGCCGGTTGGGGCCGACTGCCCGCAATGGGTTTTGGAATTGTCGAGCAATCCAATAATCCCGATATCGCGGTGGGCGGAAGATACTTCGGTTTCTTTCCCGTGGGCAGCCATTCAGTTGTACATGCGAAAGTGTCCAGCAACGGCTTCATCGATATGGCCCCGCACCGAGAAAAGCACGCCACGGCATACCGTTCGTTCGACAAACAACCCGACGCCGAGCAACCAAACGACAACGCCTCGCTCATCTTTCGTGGCCTCTTCCTCACGTCATTCCTTGCCGAAGACTTTCTTCGCGAAAGCAACTACTTCGACGCCAGCCAAGTAATCATCACTAGCGCTTCAAGTAAGACATCGATTGCGCTTGCCCATTGCATTCGAACGAGTTCAACCATGCGCACAGTTGGGCTCACCGCGCCGGCCAATGTCGACTTCGTCCAAGCCGTCAAT
>CAINLH010000262.1 GCA_903850275.1 uncultured Acidimicrobium sp. | reverse complement strand
CGACTTGCTCTTGCGCCAAGTAGAAATCGCTAGCGGCTTGCCAATCGGTCACATCGGTATCGAGGCGCAAATTGAAACTGCACGCGGCCTCATCAACGTGGAAGAAATTTGTGCAGCAAGCCCACGTGTAGAAACCATCATCTTTGGCCCAGCCGACTTTGCCGCAAGCATGGAGATGCCGGTGCTTACTGGCGGAGTACAAATCCCCGAGTACCCAGGCGACCACTTTCATTATGTGTTCAACAAAATCTTGATGGCTGGCCGTGCCAACGGCTTGCAAGTAATCGACGGGCCGTTCCTGCATGTTCGCGACAACGATGGTTTGCGCGACTATGCAATGCGCGCTCGCACGCTTGGCTTCGACGGCAAGTGGGCACTCCACCCAGACCAAGTAACCGTGTTGAACGATGTCTTTTCACCAACGCAAGAGCAGTTCGACAAGGCATGGCAGATTCTGGATGCCTATAAGGCAGCGACAGAAAACGACGGCATGGGCGCCGTTATGTTCGGCAACGAAATGATCGACGAAGCAAGCCGCAAGATGGCACTCAAGTTCATCTCGCGCGGCGAGCGTGCCGGTCGCACTCGTTCTGCGCAAGCGTGACCAAACGCTTCGACGCACTGCTGTTTGATGCCGGCGGCATCTTTCTGCTGCCAGACCCAATCTCGCTCGGCGCCATCGTGCACGAACACGGCGGCAACGGCTCTATTGCCGCAATGACTCGCGCGCATTACGCGGGCATGGCTGCGCTCGACAACGTTGCGCGTTCAAGCAACAAAGACACCATCGATGGTTTCAGCTGGGACCCATACCGCAGCGCGCATCTTGCAAGTGCTGGCCTCACTGGCACAAACCTTGCCGAGGCCGAGGCCAAAGCAAAAAACTTGTTCTCACCGTTCTTGTGGCGCTACCCAATTTTGGAATCGGCCGCGGCGCTGTGGCGCATGCATTTGCAGGGCCTGCCAATTGGCATTGTGTCCAATGCCAGCGGGCAAGTGGAAGCAACGCTTGCTAACCAGTGCATCTGCCAAGTTGGCATTGGCGCTGGAGTGCCTGTGTTGATCGTTACCGACTCGCACGTCATCGGCACTGCCAAACCCCATGCAGGCATTTTCCGCGACGCTCTTGCACTGATGAATGGCAAGGGCATTGGCACCGATCGCATTGCATACATCGGCGACTCGTACGTCAACGATGTGCAGGGCGCGCGCAACGCGGGCATTCACCCAATCTTGTTAGACCCGTTTAACGATCATGAAGGCGATGATTGCGAGCGCATCGGCTCGCTACACGACTTGCTCGCGTTTATTTAGACGCGTCTTCTACAAGTCGGCGAGCGATTACCTTCAAGCACAGTGTTTCGTCAACACCTTCGAAGATTGACAACACGCGGGCATCCACGAACAAACGGCTGATGGTGTATTCCTCGGCGTAACCAAAACCACCGTGAATCTGCATCGACTCGCGAGTTACCCACTCGGCTGCTTTGCAGACGTAGGCCTTGACCATGCTTGCTTCCATCTGGCCCTTACCTTGGCCCATCAACTTGGCAACCGCATAACTGAATTGGCGCGAGGCCTGGATGACGGCGGCCATGCGGCCAAGTTTCACCTGCGTTAGTTGATATTCGCTGATGTTGCTTCCGAACACTTTGCGGTTGTTGGAGTAGTCGACTGCCAGTTCGTATGCGGCTTGCATCAAACCAACCGCACGTGCAGCAGTTTGCAAACGACCGTTTTCGAAGCCGCTCATTTGGTAATAGAAACCTTTTCCGAGGCCCGCTTCCTCGCCGATGAGGTGATCGGCTGGAACCCACCAGTTTTCAATCGCAATTTCGTACGAGTGCATGCCGCGGTAGCCGATGGTGTCGATTGGCCGGCCTTCCATCTTTCCGCCACCTGGTTGGTTGAACATGAAGCCATGCGCTTCGCCTTGCGGCTTCGGCACAATCAGCACGCTCAGGCCACGGTGTTGCTTGCTGCGATCCGAGTCGGTGCGGGCAAGCAACATCAATACGTTCGCGCGTGCGCCAAATGTGCACCACGTCTTCACGCCGTTAATCAAGTAGCCGTCTTTTCCTTCAGCATTCTTTGCGGCAACCGCGGTTGTCTTGATGCTTGCGACATCGCTTCCGTAGTCCGGTTCGGTAACTGCAACTGCAGCCATCACTTCGGCCGTTGCCAATTTCGGCAACCAATATTGTTTCTGTGCCTCGGTGCCGCCGTTGACTAGTGCGCGAGTGAGAATTTCGGGGCGAGTGATGAGCGAGCCGCCAATGCCCAACGATGCGCGAGACAATTCTTCGGTGGCAATGCAGTTGGCCATGTATTCGCCTTCGCCGCCTTCGTTGAAGCCGCCGTATTCCGCTGGCACCGACAAACCAAATGCGCCAAGCTCGGCAAGGCCAGCAATGATTTCTTCCGGAACGTCTGCGTTGTGACGGTGCACGTGTTCTGCGCGCGGCGCAATTTCTTTTGTTGCGTAACTACGAAACGTGTCTTGCACCATTTCAAACTCGCCCTCGAGGTGGCGTGGCCCAGGTGATGTTGCCAAAGAGCCAACAAAATCTGGTTGGCGGTAGGTGGCCATGAATTGATGTGTTGACGACAACGCATTTGCTGCGACGCCCCACATTGTCTCTCGGCCAAGCAGTCGTGACGACACTTCAAACAACATGTCTGCAACAAACGCGCACGTAAGTTTTGCTTCAACTTCGCCGTGCTTGCCGTAGTCCAACATCGCTGCGGCTGTCTCTACGGCTGCAGCGCTATGCGCCAAGTCGTACGCCAACACTTGGTGTTTGTCGGGCCCGCCACCAGCGGCCAACGTTTTTACACCTTGCGCAACAACACTTCGGGCGCTGTCAACTACTTGTGCGGCAAGGGCAAGATCTGCTGTGGGGGTGCTCATTCCAGTAAACGCTAGTAACGCAAGAGGCTGAAGAACTAACCCAGCCGCCCCAACTTGCCTACGATTTAGGGCATGGCGATGATGAGCGGGTTGAGATCGACCCTGGTCACGCTGAAGTGGGTGCTTTTCGCAGCGGTTGTGTACTTCTTTGTCCTTCCGCTCATCCCTGGTTTTCGCAATGCGCTGTCGGAATTAACCCAAGTACAACCCCCGTTGCTGGTGTTGGGTTTGGGTCTGGAGTTCGCGGCGCTGTTTGCCTATTCCATGCTGACGCATGCCGCACTGGGGGATCACCGCAAGTCGGTTTCCATCTGGCGGCTATTTCGCATTCAGTTGAGCACCAAAACTGTGGGCAACATTTTGCCGGGCGGAAGCGCGGCAAGCAGCGCGCTTGGTTACCGCATGCTCACGTTGTCGGGTGTGTCTGGCCCCGACGCAGGATTTGCACTTGCGACTGCCGGCCTTGGTTCGGCAGTGGTGTTGAATCTCATTCTGTGGGTGGGTTTGATTGCGTCTATTCCCGGCCGTGGCGTAAACGCCGCATACGGCTCTGCCGCTTTAGTCGGTGTCATCGTGATGCTCGTTGCGGCAGGCCTGGTGTTTGGTGTTATCGACGGGCAGGGCAGAGCAGAACGCGCATTGCGCTTCATCGCTCGCAAGTTGCGCATGAACGAAGACCGCGCGGCGGATACGTTGCAGCACTTAGGCAACCGTTTGCAGGGCCTTGCATCCGAACCTCAATTGCTGTTCCGCGTGCTTGGGTGGGCTGCGCTGAACTGGTTACTCGATGCGGCAGCGCTCTGGGTATTTTTGCGTGCGTTCGGCGGCAACGTCAGCCTGGATTTGTTGATCGTTGCGTTTGGCCTTGCCAACATCATGGCGGTTGTTCCAATTACTCCCGGCGGCCTCGGCATTGTCGAAGGTATTTACATTCCAACATTGGTTGGCTTCGGCCTCACCAGCAACGCCGCAACCGTTGGCGTTCTTACCTACCGCATTGCGCAGTATTGGCTGCCTATTTTTGTTGGAGCACTTACATACCTTTCGCTTCGTGTTGGCCCATTCGCCATCGAACGCAGATCCAAGCTGCAGCCGCTTACTCGCATTGCGCGCGACGCAACCGAGCACCCAACCAGTCGTTACGAGTTCCTCGAGCACTATGCCCCGCGCGACCGTACTGGGCAGTTTCCATTGCCGGACTTCAAGGGCATGTACAACACCGACGACGACACCCCGACTGGGCAATAGCACCAAGAAAGTGTGTAGCGTAATTTGACATGACCGTTCATGAACGCCCTTTTGGCCGAGCCCTCGAAGACTTTGTAGTTGGCGACGTATATCGCCACTGGCCAGGCAAGACCATCACCGAGGCCGACGATCATTTGTTTTGCATGATCACCATGAATCATCACCCGTTGCACACCAACGATTGGTTTGCATCGCAAAGCGTGCAAGGCCGCAACGTCGTTGTGGGCAACTTGGTGTATTCGTTGGTTCTTGGCATGAGCGTGCCCGACGTGAGCGGCGCAGCAATTGCCAACCTTGAAGTTGAAACACTGCAGCACAAGTTTCCAACGTTTCACGGCGACACCATCCACGCCGAAACGCGTGTGCTCGATGTTCAAGAGTCGAAGTCCAAAAATGATCGCGGCGTAGTACTGGTTGAAACAAAGGGCTTTAACCAAGACGGCAAGGAAGTGTGTTACTTCCGTCGTCGCGTAATGGTGTGGAAGCGTTCGGCAATGCCAAACCGCGCACGCCCCTACGACGGTCACGACGTCTGGAGCGATTGACCCCAATCGTCGACCCACTGTTGCAGTGGGGTCTGCCGCAGTTGCGCGATTTTCCGTGGCGCGCAACACGTAACCGCTGGCTTGTGCTGGTGAGCGAAGTGATGTCTCAGCAAACCCAGATCGACCGAGTGGTTCCCAAATTTGAAGCATTCGTCGAGCTGTTTCCAACACCGACCGAATGTGCAAACGCAAGCCTCAGCCAGCTGCTGGACATTTGGCAAGGACTTGGTTACCCGCGTCGTTGCCGCAACTTGCACGACGCAGCAAAACAGATGGTGGAGCACCATGGCGGGGAAGTGCCCGCAACGTTGGAAGCGCTGCTGGCGTTACCCGGCATTGGCGACTACACCGCTAGGGCGGTGCTTGCATTTGCCGACCACGAAGACGTTGGCATTGTCGACACAAACATTGCTCGCGTGATTGCTCGCATTGAAAACAAATCGTTTGCGAAAAAGGAATTGCAATTAGTTGCCGACGCGTTAGTGCCCGAAGGGCTGTCTTGGGAATGGAACCAAGTGCTGATGGACTTTGGCGCAACCGTGTGCACTGCACGCGCACCAAAATGCGACGGGTGCGTGGTGAACAACTTGTGCATGTGGAATGTTGATGGCGGAGACGACCCCGCACCAGCAACTGCCGGCACCAGCAAACCTCAGGCGCGTTTCGAAGGCTCCGACAGACAAGCCCGGGGCAAGCTGATGAAAGCGTTAGTAAGTGGCAGTGTGCGTTGCGCCGACGCCGCACGCGTCATGAACTTGCGCGATCAGGAAGAACGCGCGCAACGAATTGTGCAATCGCTTTTGAACGATCGTTTAATCGTGATGGTTAACGACTGCTACCAGTCACCCAGTTGACAATTAGTTCATTAACTACAGCCGGTTGCTCTAGTTGCATAAAGTGGCCAGCACCCTGAACGATTTCCACGCGAGCATTTTCGGGTGCGCGCGTTGCGGCATCTGCTGCCACCTCGGCTCCGATGCAGCCATCTGTGCTGCCATGCAAATACAGCAAAGGCTGCGTTGGGCTCTCGCTTTGCAACACGGCTTGCGCTTCTTCTAATTGCGGGTCGCGGTAACCCGCACCAATCGTTGCCCGGTAATAACCAAGCGTTGCGGCAAGGTTCTCTGGCTGTGCAAGACACGCCTTCGCGTTGTCAACATCCACTTGCGAAACGAAACCGGGCGACCATTGTTGCCACAGCATGTCGATGAACGCAAGGTTGTTTGCACTGACCACGAAATCGCTGAGGCCGTGTTGGAAAAAGAACATGTACCAACTGCGTTGTAGTTGTTCCAAGTTGCCAACGAACGCTTTGCCCATTGCACCCCACGGCGGTACTCCCATGCCGACGACGCGGCTCCATCGTTCGGGGGCAAGAAGCGCAGCGCCGTATGTTGCAGGCGCACCCCAGTCGTGCCCAATAATCACAGCGTCCGAGTTGCCACCAAGCACTTCGTGCAATGCATTTGCGTCGGTCGACAACGCAGCAGTTTGGTACGCACCGTTTGCGGCAACCGACGTTGGTGCAAACCCACGCATGAATGGTGCAACGGCGCAAAACCCGGCCTCGGCAAGCTTTGGCAGCAGGTATCGCCATGTATTCGCCGAGTCGGGGAAGCCATGCAGACAGAGCGCGAGTGGCCCGCTGCCGCATTGCAAATAGGTGAAGTCAATGTTGTTTGCGCGCACGGTATGCGTGGTGATGTTCGCTGAAGCGGCCATAGCGAAACCATAGTTGAGTAACATCGCATCAATGGCAGCCGAGTTTGATAGCGCGCGTTTTCGTCACGTCCTTGGGCATTTGCCCACCGGCGTTGTGGTGGTCACTGGCCTCAACTCGGGCGGCGAACCATTCGGCATCACCATCGGTTCGTTCGTTTCTGTTTCGCTAGAGCCACCACTGGTTGGGTTCTTCCCTGGCTTGCAATCTCGTAGTTGGCCTGCAATTGCCGAAGGAAAACGATTTTGCGCAAACATTCTTTCCAGCGCACAAGCCGACGAGTGTTGGCGCTTTGCCAAAGAACCCCAAGAGGGCGGCGCAAACAGGTTCGACGGACTGCAGTGGACAAAGTCGGCAAACGGAATGCCCGTGCTTCCAAACTCCATTGGCTGGATTGATTGCTCGGTTCAATCGGTTACCGAAGCGGGGGACCACTGGTTTGTTCTTGGCCGCGTAGATCACCTGCACACCACCGACTCGGCCGATGAAGCAATGGTGTTTTACAAAGGCAAAGTTGCTGGCGTAGAAATAAGCCAGTAATTCGCAACATGTTTTCTTCTGCGTGGTGGTGCGCGTCTGTTGTCGGCGTAGTTTTCGTTTTTGCTGGCGTGCAAAAAATCCTTGCTGGCCCCGATTGGTTGGTGCAGGCGCGAAAACTTGGCGCCCCCATCTGGGCAATACCCTCGGTTCGCTGGGTGGAGTTAGTACTCGGTTGTTTGCTTGTCGCCGATGTTGCAACCACCGCAGTTCGGCTTGCCGCGTTGGCGCTGTTGGCCGCATTCACCGCGCTGCTTGTTGCGCGCCTTCGCGAGGGCGTGCGTCCGCCATGTTCCTGCTTCGGCTCTCGGTCGGCCAAACCAATTAGTTGGTGGAATGTGACGCGAAATGTTGGCCTGATGTCACTGATTTGTTTGGCACTGCTTGTCAACTTGTAGGCCCGCCTAACTATCGTTACAGCGTGCGCGTGTGGATCGATCAAGACTTATGCACCGGCGATGGGCTGTGTGTCGATCACTGCCCAGACGCATTTGTGCAACTTGAAGATGGCATTGCCTATGTTGCCGAGCGTGGTCAACCACTCAATGATCCCGGTAGTTCTGGCAGTCTGGCGTTTGTCGAACCACGCAATCGTTTAGCAGTTGTGCAAGCAGCAGAAGTGTGCCCGGGCGAATGCATCTTTATCGAAATTGAAGACACCGACCTTGCGACGACACCCGAGGTGACATTGTCGGTACGCTGAACATATGAAGTGGCGCATTGTTGCTCATGGTGCCGCACTTGTTGTCACCATCGCCGTTGCTTCCACTGCGGTTGCGCCAAATCTCGGCGCAAAAGGTGTTCGGCCTACTGCCGCCGGTGGCAGCGCACTTGCCGTTTTGCAAACCATCCGCGTAGAAAACGAACGACCAAACGGCTATCAACGATCGCTCTTCGAACATTGGCGCGACATCGACGGCGACGGTTGCGATTCGCGCGATCAGGTATTGAAACGCGACAGCGTCACCCGCGCACAGGTAGACCCAATCAGTTGCGACGTCATTGCCGGCGACTGGGTTTCGCCATACGACGGCGCACGGTTTAGCGACCCTTCCGACATCGACATCGACCATGTCGTTGCATTAAAAGAAGCATGGGATTCGGGCGCTTGGGCGTGGTCTTCGGCAACGCGCAAGGCATATGCCAACGACACGTCCGACAGGCGCACGCTTGCCGCAGTAACCGACCGTGTCAACCAGCAAAAGAGCGACAAAGATCCGTCCAACTGGTTGCCGCCACTCAAGTCATATATATGTACCTACATCGGCGACTGGGTTGCGGTGAAGGCCCGTTGGGAATTGTCGATGGATAGAAGCGAGT
>CAINLH010000261.1 GCA_903850275.1 uncultured Acidimicrobium sp. | reverse complement strand
TTTCCATCCAAGTCGCGCACTTGCAAGCCAGGTTCGTTTGATGCCGGCAACACCGTGATCATGTTGATGTCTTCGTGAGCAGCGGCGCGCACCGAACCAGCGGGTTCGTCACCTCGCAGCGGCGGGTAATGCAAAATTCGTAGCAGTGTGCGCCGAGTGCCAACAATCATTTCCGATAACGGCATCGAGAACTTGTTGGAAATGCTGTCTGGTGTGTTGTCCTCAACCCATGACAACAATTCTGTAGCGAGTGACCAACCTGCTTGATACACAGCCGCGGCACTCATGGATTCGGCGGTTGGCTGCCGGCCCCACGGATACCAATGGAAGTACTCCTTAATATCCTGCAGTTTTGCACCCACGGCCGTCTCTGCTTCTTCAAGCGGACGATAGCCATCCTGTTCTGTTTCGCCTGGCAAGTAATCCCATTTGCGTTCACTTCGGAAAAAGTCGAGCCATTCCTGCTGCAATTTCTGAACCACTTCATACTGAATCGGATGATTGGTGAGTACAGCGAAACCGGTTGTGCGCAGCGAGTCAGTAAATCGCTTTGGCGCATCAGGTGCGGTGTAGTCGACAACGGCGACATCCATAAAACCATTGTATTGGTGCTACTGCGGCATTGAGACAATGCCTAATGTAGAGCAGTGCCGCACAAGCGTTTAATCCTCATCTTGCAAATTTCCATCGGTTTTCTTGCTGCTGGTTATGGCGTGATGTTCACCATGCTGGACGACTGGCGCGAACAATTTGGGATAAGCGAAACTGGCCTCGGCTTCATTGTTGCCATCGGGTTCTTCACATCGTTCTTCGCACAACTCACCATTGCCCCACTCGCCGATAAAGGTCATGCTCGACGCCTTTTGACATACGGCGTCGCACTCAACGTCGTTGGTTGCATCGTGATGGGCTACAGCACCTCAATGATGGGCCTCGTCAGCGGCAGGTTTCTGATGGGCGTTGGTGCCGGCATGGCGATCCCGGCAATCAAACGAATCGTCATCGTTAGCGACCGCGACAACATTGGCAAAAACTTGGGACGCGGCGTAGCAATTGAGGTTGGTGGTTTTGCACTTGGCCCAATGATTTCAGCATTAACCATCGGCACATTTGGGCTCGCTGCACCATTTCTCATCCTCGCCACCATTCTCGTCGTCATGGTTGTTGCAATCGCACGCGAAACGATCTTAGAAACAGCGGTCGAAGATCAACCCAACGAGCGCTTCGCACTTGACTTGCTTCGCATTCGTCCTCTCACAGGCGCAATTCTGATTGGCGTTGCGCTATACGTGATGATCGGCGTATTCGACCCGCTGTGGGTAGTGATGATGGATGATCTTGGGGCACCGAACTGGGTTGGCAACGCCGGCGTTTCAATATTTGGAATGCCATGGATTTTGTTTGCCACCGTTGGCGGCACCATTGCCCAAAAGTACGGGCCCTTCCGCGTCAGCGCGTTCGGCCTGACAATCGGCGCGTTCTACATGGCCTCATACGGTTTTATCGGCAGCCCGTATGTGATGTTGGGCGTTGGAGTTACACAGTCGGCACTCGACGCGCTCACCGTAACGGGAACGGGTATTGCCGTGGCTAACGCAGCACCGCCGCAACGCCAGGCAGGCGCTTCAGGGCTTCTCGGCGGCATTCAGACTCTCACCGGTGGCATTGTGGCGCTTGCTGCCGGCAGTGTGTACGAACATTTCGGGCGTGGCGTCGCATTCGGCGCAACAGGAATCGTCATGCTCTCACTGGTGTGCATTGGATGTCTGCTCGCGGGCCCAAAGCTTCTTCGTCGACCTAACCATTAGATTCAAGTTATGGAATTTCGATATCTGGGCCGTAGCGGCCTCAAAGTCTCGGCAATTAGTTATGGCAACTGGATCACACACGGAAGCCAGGTTGAAGAAGATGCCGCCAACGCCTGTGTCAAGCGTGCGCTTGATTTAGGAATCACCACGTACGACACGGCCGATGTCTATGCCGGCACAAAGGCCGAAGCAGTGTTGGGTCGTGCGCTTGATGGTGTGAAGCGCGAAAGTATCGAAGTGTTTACAAAAGTGTTCTGGCCAACTGGCAAGGGTGTTAACAATCGTGGCTTGTCGCGAAAACACATCATGCATTCAATTGATGCATCACTGTCCCGTCTCAAGATGGATTATGTCGACTTGTACCAAGCCCATCGCTTCGATGTGGAAACCCCACTTGAAGAAACGATGCTGGCATTTTCAGACATCGTGCGCCAAGGCAAAGCCCTCTACATAGGCGTCTCCGAATGGAGCGCCGACGAAATTACTCGTGGAGCAAAACTTGCTCGCGAAATGAACGTGCCGTTCATTTCCAATCAGCCGCAATACTCCATGCTCTGGCGAGTGATTGAAGAAGAAGTGGTTCCGGCATGCGAACACGAAGGTTTATCGCAAATTGTCTGGAGCCCCATTGCTCAAGGTGTGCTTACGGGAAAATATCTCCCCGGTCAGCCGCCACCAGCAGGTTCGCGCGCAACCGACGAGCTCAGCGGCAAGAACTTCATCTCGCGCTTCTTAAATGACACCACGCTTACCAAGGTGCAGCAACTGAAGCCCATTGCCGAACAAGCAGGCCTCACTATGGCTCAGTTGGCAATTGCTTGGGTGCTGCAAAACAAGAACGTTGCATCGGCCATTGTTGGTGCAACAAAACCCGAGCAACTTGACGACAACGTGAAGGCTGCCGGAGTTGTTCTCGATGCCGCCACCATGAAGTCAATCGACAGCGTGCTCGGCGACATAGTTGTCACCGACCCCCGCAAAACCGAATCCCCAACTACGCGCCCTTAAGCGCTGGTTGTCAGGCGGGGCCGGAAAACATTCCACCACGTTCGTACGTGGTGGTTGGCTGGTTGTCACCCTCGTAACGAGCCAGTTCGGCGCGGCCGACAACATGCCAGTGCACTTCGTCTGGGCCGTCTGCTAAACGAAGTGTGCGCTGGCCTGCGTACAGACGTGCAAGTGGCGTCCATTGGGAAATACCCGTTGCACCAAATACCTGAATTGCTTCGTCAATAATCTTGCACACACGCTCGGGCACCATTGCCTTAATTGCGCTTACCCACACGCGCGCCTCGGCGTTACCCATGGTGTCCATTGCCTTTGCGGCACGCAACACCATCAGTCGCATCGCTTCAATTTCGATGCGGGCTTTAGCAATTGTTTCGGTGTTCTTGCCAAGCCGCGCAATTGGCTTTCCAAATGCTTCGCGAGTGAGCCCACGACGAACCATCAATTCAAGTGCCTTTTCTGCTGCACCAATCGAGCGCATGCAGTGATGAATGCGGCCTGGCCCCAACCGAACTTGAGAAATCTCAAAGCCTCTGCCTTCGCCGAGCAACATGTTGCTTGCTGGCACACGTACATCATTGAAACGAAGGTGCATGTGTCCATGCGGCGCATCGTCTTCGCCGAACACTTCCATTGGCCCAAGAATCTCGACTCCGGGGGTGTCCATTGGTACCAAGATCTGCGAGTGGCGACGATGCGGTGGCGCATCTGGGCTCGTCTGCAACATACAAATCATGATTTTGCAGCGTGGGTCGCCTGCGCCAGAGATGTAATACTTCTCGCCGTTAATCAACCACTCGTCGCCGTCGAGCACTGCGCGACACGCAAGGTTCTTGGCATCCGATGACGCAACGTCTGGTTCGGTCATTGCGTATGCAGAGCGAATTTCTCCTGCCATCAACGGCACAAGCCATTGCTTCTTTTGCTCTGGGGTGCCAACACGTTCCAGCACTTCCATGTTGCCTGTGTCTGGTGCGCTGCAGTTCATTGTTTCAGACGCAATTGGGTTCTTTCCCAGCTCTGCCGCAATGTACGCGTAGTCAAGATTCGAGAGGCCCTCACCCGTTTCCGAATTAGGTAGGAAGAAGTTCCAAAGCCCTTGCGCCTTCGCTTTGTTCTTCAGCGTCTCGAGCAATTCCAATTGCCCTTTGCCGTACTGCCAACGATCTGGCCGGCCCTCACCAAGTCGGAAATATTCTTCGGTAACAGGATCAACCTCTGTCGCGACAAACTTCTTCACTGCTTCGTACAGCGGCACTGCTTTGGCCGACATGGCCAAATTCATTGCATCGTCTGTAGTAATTCCTGAGTGCATTCCGGGTGCTGGCATACCCCCACGCTACCCCTGACGGATTACGAGGTCTTAGTTGAGGATGATTAAAGGGATTT
>CAINLH010000260.1 GCA_903850275.1 uncultured Acidimicrobium sp. | reverse complement strand
TGTACATCGCTCATTTAGTGCCTTCTTTCAACATTGCGTTGATTGATTCTGCCAGCCGATGATCTCGGTCGGTCACTGTTCGGCCCTTGTCGTGGCTGCAGAGGTTGATCTCGACAATGTTCCATGAGTTGGACCAGTCGGGGTGATGGTCTTGTTCTTCGGCCAAACGGGCAACTTTGGTCATGAACGCAAAGGCTTCTGCGAAGTTGGCGAACTCAAATTTTCGGTACAGCGAATTGTCTTGCTCTACCCAACCCGTGGTCATGTGTGACTATTTAGCAACTTCCGCATACGCGGCATAGCCATCGCGCTCTAGTTCGTCGGCAAGTTCTGGGCCGCCACTTTTTACGATGCGACCCTTGGCCAAGATGTGGACGAAGTCTGGCTTGAGCTCTTCGAACAAGCGGCTGTAGTGCGTGATGACGAGAGCGCCCAGTTGATCTTCGTTGGTTGCGTCTTCGACGCGCTTGGCGCAGTCGCGCAATGCGTCGATGTCAAGACCAGAGTCCAGTTCGTCGAGGATTGCGATCTTTGGCTTCAAGACAGCGAGTTGCAAAGTTTCGTTGCGCTTCTTTTCGCCACCGGAGAAGTCCACATTCACTGCGCGGTTGACAAGTTCGGTGTCGAAACTGATGCGGGTTGCTTCCTCGTTGATGGTCTTGTTCAAGTTTGGCAACGATGAATTGCGAGCTGTGAGTGCTTCGCTGAGCACTTCGCTGAGTTTTACACCGGGCACTTCGGTTGGGTATTGCATGACGAGATGTAAACCTGCAACTGCGCGTTTCCACGTGGGCATTGCAAGTACATCTTTGCCATCGAGCAAGATGCTGCCGCTGGTGACGGTGTAGCCGGGCTTGCCCATGATGGCTGCCGACAGTGTTGATTTGCCGGCACCGTTTGGGCCCATCACTGCGTGCACTTCGCCGCTCTTGATGGTGAGTGTGATGCCGTTGAGAATTTGTGTGGAACCTACGGAAACGTGAAGGTCGCGGATTTCGAGGGTTGTCATTGGTCGTCTCCAATAGTGATCATCACTTGGCCATCGAGAACGCTTGCCGCATAAACGGGAACAGCCTTGGTGGCGGGCAGTGTGTTTGGCTTGCCGGTTTCAAGGCTGAACGCGCTTCCGTGCTTGATGCACTCGAGTTCCTTCGTGTCGCAAAAGACTTCGCCGTCGGAAAGTGAAACGTCGGCGTGGCTGCAGGTGTCGCCAATGGCGTAGACCTTGTCGTCGATGCGCACTACTGCGATGCTGCGCTCGTTAACTACGAACTTGCGAACCTTGCCCGACTCAATATCTAGAAGCGCGCAGACGGCGATGCTGTTCATGACACGCTTCCTAACTTGGCAATAACTTTTTCGCGGATGCCGGCAACGAAGTCGGAGGCTGGGAGGCGTTCGATTACTTCGTCGAAGAAACCAAAGACCACAAGTCGTTCGGCAATTTCGGGTGGCACGCCGCGGCTTTCCAAATAGAAGCGCTGGTCGTCGTCGATTGGGCCAACGGTTGATGCGTGGCTGCACTTGACGTCGTTGGTGTCGATTTCCAGGTTGGGAACGCTCTCGGCCCAGGCGCCGCTTGAAAGTGTGAGGGTTCGGTTGGTTTGGAACGCTTCGGTTTTGGTGCCCTCTTCGGTGATCATGATGAGGCCCGTGTAGACGCTCTTTGATTTGTCTTTAACTGCGCCTTTGAACAGCAAGTCGCTGTGGGTGCGTGGGGCTTCGTGCGATTGCAGTGTTCGGAAGTCGTGCATTTGATTGACGTCGGCGAAATAGAGCGCGGTTTGTTGCGCACTT
The DNA here is from genome assembly GCA_903850275.1 of uncultured Acidimicrobium sp. Classification (GTDB taxonomy): domain Bacteria; phylum Actinomycetota; class Acidimicrobiia; order Acidimicrobiales; family Ilumatobacteraceae; genus UBA3006. Next base: position 326 of record CAINLH010000260.1, on the reverse strand, counting down.
GCGCCTTGACCAACAAGCCGGACTTCGGCGCGAACGCGGGCATAGTCGCCGCCAAGTGCAACGGTGAACATGCGAACTGTGCTGTCTCGCTCGCCTACTGCAACTTGATGACCAATTTGCCAGGTGCTGTTTCCAAGTTCGTTGATTGCGAGATAAGTAACGCGAGCCGATTGTGCGGCGTGAACTTCGGCGACAGGAACAATGAGCGAGTCTGTTCCATCGGGGGAAACAAAACGTTCGACAACAGTGATTTCGCTGTTCTCGTCGGCCTTGATGACGAGGCGGGGGTAAGCAACGATGCCCGACTGCGAAAGCGTGTGTGTGAT
>CAINLH010000259.1 GCA_903850275.1 uncultured Acidimicrobium sp. | reverse complement strand
TGCTTTGCGCAAGTGCTGCGAGGTGGTTGTCGTGATTTCTGGTGTAAGTACTGCACGCAATCCATGTGCAACTACCAATACTGCGAGGGAAATACCGAGCAGCCGAATGCGGTACAGCGCAAAACGCCCCCACGATCGGCCGAGGATCATGCCGACGCAGAAAAATGCGAACCAGGGAAAGACGGGGTGCGTGTAATCGAGAAACGTACGAATGAGTAAGTTGCGTGGCGTGTTGGGATTGGGGGATAACCAGGAGGTGAGGTTGCCAGCGAGCATTTCGTTTGCACGCCAAACCGATAATGCCGCAGCAAATGCCACGCACAATGCTGCAATGGCAGCAAGCACCTGTGAACGCTTGGCCACAAGTAATGAAGCAAGCATGAAATAGGCGCCGTAGTAAAACAAGATTGTTCCGGGCCAAATCCATTGCAAGCCATACCCGACGACATAGAGCAAAAAACCGCGGCGAAGTAGCACAAGACGGGTGGCACGAATTGCTTCGACATTTCCGGCTTCGCGTGCGCGATTGGTCATCAGGCTTACGCCGATACCGGCAATCAGCACAAAGGCCGCTGCAAAACGCGACGTCAAAATCCCTGAGAGTGGATTAAACGCTCTGTCCCAAATGGAAGGCGCCACCTGAAAATATGCCGTTTTGGGGTTGAGGTAAGCGTGGTAGTTCATGACTACGACGCCGATGAGCGAAATCGCGCGCGCCACATCCAGGCTTGGAGTTCGCGTGGACACCACTAACTCCAAGTAATGGTGTCTACAAAAACTCGCGTCAGTGGTTGCTGAACATCAATAACGTCACCAACTGCTGGGCACGGGTTTCCAGCGGGAACGAACAGCATGCTCGTGTGCATGTGAGATGGTTCGAGCAACTGTATTCGTTGACGACCAAAGTGGAATGGACTCGCATTGTGGGCCAGCGGCATCACGCCGTGCGCTGTGCCGGCGCCAACAACGACAATCGCACCTTCGGCAGTTATCGCCGTGTTGCGGTAGCCAGCCGTGCCGCCGGAGACGTGATGTACTGCAAGTACATCGGCAGCGAGATGCATGTTCGATTTGTTGCCCAGCCACAACGTGGTGCCCAAACGCGCAACAATGGTTTGTGTTGGGTGCGCTGCGCGTAGTGCAGAGATCGAGTCTGGGCTTAAGTGGCTGACGTGCAAGGGCAAGTGCTGGGGTAGTTGCGCAATCCAGTGAGAGGCTTCGGCAAGGTGCTGTGTCGTGTCTCCGTCAAGTGGAAGATGCAACGACCATCCGTAGTGCTGCATGTGAGCATCGGCAATGCAGCGGGTGAGTTCATCAAGTTGTTCAGGTGACACTCCGTAGCGTTTCACCGACGACAACAATTTGATCATGACGCGGCCAGTCCAACCGGCGTTGCGCAATGTTGCTACATGTTCAATCGACCCCACGGTGAGTACCGAGTTGCTGGGCAGCGTTGAGGGAACGTCGCTCCCAAGGGGGGTAAGCACGATTGGTGTGTGCGTTGGCGGGACATCGCGCGCTTCGTACGCCGTACCCACTGCAATTTCGTGGCCAAGCGCAACTGCCTGCTCGATCAGAATTGGTCGACCAAATCCGTATCCATTGCCTTTGACAACTGGCACCATCTGGCCGGCGGCATCGGCAGTAGAGCGCACGTGGTCGAGCCATGCCTGGCGCTGAACGGTGAGTCGTAAAGTCATTGCACTTGACGGTATCTGACCGATTCTGAGCCCATTCTTAAACCCGACTTGTTAAGTCAACAATTGCCTCCTAGGCTGGAAACATGGCTTCGTTCTTTGGTTTCCCCAATCCCGTTAATGAAACATCGGCGCGAATTGTTGCCGCGGGCGCAGTAGTGATGGGTGCGCTTTTTGTCGCCACCGGCAATGGCTGGATTCTTGTTCCCCTTACTTACGGGTTCATCGCTCGAGTATTAAGTGGACCGAAATTCAGCCCGCTTGGCCGAATTGCAACGCAGGTCATCACGCCGCGCATCAAGGTACAGCATCGTTTTGTTGCAGGCCCTCCAAAACGATTTGCTCAGGGCGTAGGCGCAACGTTCACAATCGTCGCATCTGTATTGATGTTGTCAGGCGCAGATACTGCTGCGCGAGTTGTAATTGCGGGCCTTGTTGGCGCCGCATTTTTAGAGTCGGCATTTGCAGTGTGCTTGGGTTGCATCATGTTTGGCTGGTTGATGCGCGCGGGAGTTATCCCTGAAGATGTGTGCGAAGAGTGCAATAACTTCAGTGCGCGTTCTTTGGCCACGACGTCAAATCAGGGATAAGCGCGTCGGTGCTTTTTTCGCGCAGCACGCCTTTCCAAACACCAACGCCGTACGCGCCGTCGTCTAACGCCCGAAGCGCGGTGTAACGGAGCGGGTCGATGCTTGGTCGATTTTTCCACCATTCGTACATCGAAGGAATAACCGCGGAAGCAAGAAGTACCACTCTTGCG
>CAINLH010000258.1 GCA_903850275.1 uncultured Acidimicrobium sp. | reverse complement strand
CCGAGTTGTTAGGTCAACAATTGCCCTCTAGGGTGCTTGCCATGACTAACAACTGGGGTTTTGAAACACGTCAAATTCACGCCGGCCAAGAGCCAGATTCTGCAACGGGCGCACGCGCTGTTCCTGTGTATCGCACCACGAGTTACGTGTTCCGCGATGCACAACACGCACAGAACTTGTTTGCGCTAGCCGAGATCGGCAACATCTATACGCGCATCATGAACCCAACTCAGGGTGTGCTCGAAGCACGCTTGTCATCACTCGAGGGCGGCACGGCAACAGCAGTTGGTCTGCCAGGCGCACTTGCCGTCTCCAGCGGTCAGTCGGCCGAGTTGCTTGCAATCCTCACGCTTGCAGAAGCCGGTGCGCACATTGTTGCTTCGCCAAGCCTGTACGGCGGTACCTACAACTTATTCCACTACACGTTGCCAAAGCTTGGAATTGAAGTCACGTTCGTTGACGACCCAGACAATCTCGATCAGTGGCGTGCAGCAGCCAAGCCAAACACCAAAGCGTTTTACGGCGAAGTGTTGGCGAACCCGCGCAACAACGTGCTTGACATTGAAGGCATCAGCAAGGTTGCACACGAAGTTGGCGTGCCACTCATTGTTGACAACACGGTGCCAACCCCATATCTCATTCGTCCAATCGAGTGGGGCGCAGACATCGTGGTGCATTCACTCACCAAGTTCATCGGCGGACACGGAACGTCAATCGGTGGTGCAATCATCGACGGCGGAACATTCGACTTCAGTCAAAACGACAAGTTCCCCAACTTCACCGAACCAGATCCTTCGTACCACGGTCTCGCATATTGGCCAGCGCTTGGTGCAGGTTCGTACATCATCAAGGCACGCGTGCAAATGTTGCGCGACTTGGGTATGGCAACAACGCCAGACAACGCATTCAACTTCTTGCAAGGTCTTGAAACATTGTCGTTCCGCATGGATCGTCACTGGGCCAACGCGCAAAAAGTTGGCGAGTTTCTTGCCAAGCATCCGCAGGTGGAAGAAGTGTTTTACGCAGGCTTGCCCACCAGCAAGTGGCACGAGCGCGCGAAGAAGTACGGAAAAGGCAAGGGCTACGGCTCGGTACTCGCATTCAACATCAAGGGCGGCGTAGAAGCCGGCCAGAAGTTTGTTGCAGGCCTCAAGTTGCACAGCCACGTGGCCAACATTGGTGACGTGCGAAGCCTCGTCATTCACCCAGCGTCAACAACACACAGCCAGCTCACACCGGAAGAGCAAAAGTCGACCGGCGTGTTCCCAGGCCTCGTGCGTTTGTCGGTTGGTCTCGAGACCATCGATGACATCCTCGCCGACTTGGAAGAGGGCTTCAAAGCCGCAAAGTAAACTTGTAACCGCATGGCGGTTTACACCGAAGTCAATTCCCAATCACTCGTTGTTTCGCTCACGGGGCTCGACGTCGTCTGGGCACTGAAGCGAAGGCTGGTAATTAATCGGGCGGACATCGTGTCGGCAAGGGTGGCGCCTCGCAAAGAGGTCGTGTCCCTTCTCAGGTTGCGGTTGTACGGCAGTTTTGTTCCGGGCCTCTTATGTGCCGGCACATTCAGCGTTGGCAAAAAGGCTGGTTTACCGCGGGGAAGCAGGGCCTTCATGAGTATTCAACGGGCCAAACAGGTGGTGCAAATCACCACCAATTCGAAGCCCGCGCTGGTTGGGCTAGAGGTAGCCAACCCAGAGGCCGTTGTATCTGCATTGCAGGGATAACTGTTCACTTTTCGTTCACCTAGTGATCACCTAGGGATTACCTGCCCCTGACACAGTGAAGGTGTGAGCACAGTCGCACCATTGCCGCAAAAGCGCGAGCTCAGCGTGGTTTACAGCCGCGGCGACAAGGTGTTCCGCGGCATTGTTACTGCGGGGGCAATGACCTCGCTTGTGTTGCTTGGCCTCATTGGCTTCTTTTTGTTTATTCGTGGAGCAGAAGTATTTGCGTCAACCGGTTTCAAATTTATTACTGGTTCCAACTGGAACGTGGGTAGCGAAGACGGAGTCATCCCCAACGATTTTTCGATTGGGCCAATGCTGTTAGGAACCGTGGTCGTTTCGATCATCGCTCTCATTTTTGCGGTGCCT
>CAINLH010000257.1 GCA_903850275.1 uncultured Acidimicrobium sp. | reverse complement strand
TCGGCGTTGGCGAGGACGGGCCGACACACCAACCGGTGGAGCATCTTGCTTCACTGCGTTCAATACCCGGCCTTCAAGTAATTCGTCCTGCCGACTCCAATGAAACTTCAAACGCCTGGGTAGCAGCGCTCGAGTTCGACGGACCAACAGCACTTATTTTGAGCAGACAAAATTTGCCATTGCTGACGGACGGTACTGCCGTTGTTCATGGAGCGGCAGAAATTTCGCGGAGTGGGGCTTCGCCTGTTGCAACACTGATCGGAACCGGCAGTGAAGTCTCGTTATGCGTCTCGGCAAGCATGAAGCTCCAAGAAGCCGGCATTGAAACAAGGGTTGTTTCGATGCCATCCTGGGAGCGTTTCGAAGCTGCCACAAGCGATTACAAAGCGTCAGTGCTCTCCCCGGGTTCAGTCATCGTGTCAGTAGAAGCAGCGTCGACATTTGGTTGGTCCCGCTACACCCACTTCAACGTTGGCATCGATCGTTTCGGAACCAGTGCACCAGGCTCGGTCGCAATGGAATCGCTCGGTATCAATGTCACCAATGTCATCGAAACCGTAAAAAGAGCGATTGCGGCGAACGCTTGAGTTCATGAGCAACAATCTTCGGCTTTTACACAGCGAGGGTGGACAAAGCCCGTGGCTGGACAACCTCAAACGCAGCTACATCACCAGCGGCCATATGCGCAAAGTGATTGACAGCGGGATTCGCGGACTCACCTCAAACCCATCCATTTTCCAAAAAGCAATTCAGGGCTCAACCGACTACGACGTGCAGTTCTCAGAGCTTGCAAAAGCGGGCAAAACTGCCGTCGAGAGCTACTGGGAAATGGTCATCAAAGACATTCGTGATGCTCTAGAACTATTCCACCCCATCTACTTGTCGAGTGATCGGCAGGACGGTTATGTGAGCGTCGAAGTAGACCCGATGTTGGCACACGATACTGAAGGAACCACTCGAGCAGCTCGCCATCTAGACCAAAACGTTGATCGCCCGAACGTCATGATCAAGATTCCCGCGACTGTTGAGGGGGTATCGGTTATTCGCGAGATGATTTCCGAAGGCCGCAATGTCAATGTCACACTCATTTTTAGTCTTGAGCGTTATGCCGACGTCATTGAGGCGTATATCTCGGGCATGGAGGCGCTCGCCAAGTCGGATCCTTCAAGACTTTCCCATGTTGCGAGCGTTGCAAGCTTTTTCATCTCCCGAGTAGACGTTGAAGTCGACAAACGTCTTGCGGCGCTGGGCACACCTGGGGCTGATCAGCTCCTAGGTACTTGCGCGATTGCACAGGCCAAATTGGCATACAAGTTGTTTACAACGAGTTTTTCATCGCCACGGTGGAACGACTTGGCGAAATTGGGCGCGCGCGTACAACGTCCCCTTTGGGCTTCTACGTCAACAAAAAATCCTCTGTATCCCGACACGTTGTACGTAGACCAACTAATCGGACCACTCACTGTGAATACGTTGCCAGATCCAACAATGGAAGCATTTGCAGATCATGGAACAATCGAACGCACCATAGATGCGGATGTTGAGGCAGCCGAGGCAACGTGGGAGCAGCTGAAGAAACTGGGTATCGACATGTCCAATGTTGCAGCACAATTGGAACAAGAGGGTGTTGATTCATTTCAAAAAAGTTTCCAAGAATTGATTGCTGCGCTTGAGCAGAAGCTCGAGACGCTATAGACCATGAATCAAGATTCACTCAATGTTGAGATTGATCGCTTGGTAAAAGAATTTGGTTCGGTTCACGATCTGGACTACGTAAACGACCTTGTGAGAACTTCCCTTCAATTGGGAACTGACCAGACCACCACCCTTGACCTGAAAATCGCCTCATCTGCACTTCGCGAAATGCGGGATGCATTTCAGATGTTTCAGCCACATGCTCACCGCCGCAAGGTAACCATTTTCGGTTCAGCACGGACGAAGCCCCACGATCCTCTGTATAACCACACTGAGAACATCGCTCGTGAGTTAGCCCAAAGGGGCTGGATGGTTGTCACTGGGGCCGGCCCGGGAATTATGGAAGCAGGTATGTCGGGAGCCGGTCGCAGCCAATCAATTGGCGTCAGCATCCGGCTCCCCTTCGAATCGTCGGCAAATCCGATCATTGCGGGTGACGACAAGTTTGTTTCGATGCGATATTTCTTTACTAGAAAATTGATGTTGGTCAAGGAATCTCATGCATTCATCTGCATGCCAGGAGGTTTTGGCACTTTAGATGAAACTTTCGAACTGCTGACTCTTGTGCAGACCGGAAAATCTGCACCCACGCCTATTGTGATGCTCGACCTTCCAGGTGACGACTTTTGGCATTCAATTGATGATGTTGTGCAAAAACAAATGCTGAAAAGATCTCTGGTTTCCCCCGAAGACCTAGATCTCTATCGGGTGTGCGAAACGATCGAAGACGCAGTAAGCGAAATTACGTTGTTTTATCGCAATTACCATTCAATACGGTTCGTGGGAAAGCATTTAGTCGTTCGCCTACAGCTGCCACCAACCGAATTGCTCTTAGAAGAGTTAAATGCTGAGTTCGGATATCTGTGCAAGGCAGGCTCTTTCGAGCGAATCAGCGCCACTCCATCCGAGATCAGCGATAACGATCATCTCGACAAGTTTCGAATTCGATTTGAATTCGTTCGTGACGACTTCGGTGGCTTACGCCGGCTGATCAACAAGCTCAATCAAGCCGCGACAGAACCCCAATAGCCTTCTCTATCGCCCGGCGAGCCTGGGTGATCTGTCTCTCGCTCTCGGGGCGCTTGGTAGCCCCGGCACCATGGGCTTCTTTGAGAGCCTTTAACGCTTCGTCGGCCAACTGCTCCGAAATAGTTTCAAGTTGGCTTACGATCTCGTTGAAGTTGCTCACAGGTCAAGTATGTCATGTAAGAACTGTTGGAAGTGGCTCCCAATCGTCTAGCGTCTGTGCTCGTGCCTAGACCAGACGACCTCCACGAATACATCAGTTTTTCCGACGGCGACTCCGATCAGACTTGGATGATTGATGCGACATACATGCGTTCCAACTACATGTGCATCTACGGCCAAGGCTGTAAAGGCGTGCTTGACGACGATGCCACCAAATTGCAGCAAGGTTGTTGCAGTTACGGCGCGCATTTTCTCGACAAGAAAGATCTCGCATCTGTACGCAAATCAGTGAAGCGCCTTAAGCCAGAACATTGGCAAAACTTCGACAAAGGCAGAGACGGTCGTTGGCTGACTAAGGAGCGCGATGGCGCAGAGGTAACGCGTCGCGTCAACAATGTTTGTATTTTTCACAACGAGCCAGACTTTGAAGGCGGCATGGGTTGCGCCTTCCACATTGCAGCACTAGAGGCAGGCGAACGCCCGATGGACTGGAAGCCAGATGTTTGCTGGCAAGTGCCTCTACGTCTAGAGGAATTTACAGAAGATGATGGTCACGTTGTTTCATTTGTGCGTGAGTGGAAGCGACGAGACTGGGGCGAGGGCGGTGCCGATTTCCATTGGTGGTGCACCGACGACTCGAAGGCATTCGTAGGCGATCACCCCGTGTACAAGTCGTTGAAAGAAGAGCTCGTAGAGCTCATCGGTTCAAAGACCTACAAGACCATGGTGCAACTGCTGGAAGAAAAGAACTCGGTTCCTCTTCCCCACCCTCAGGTAAGGCGCAAGACCAAGAAAAAGTAGTTTCTAGTTAGAGCTCTTTTTGGTGTACTTGCGGCGGTCTTCCATCGACAAGTACCTCTTGCGAATGCGAATGAAGTTTGGAGTCACTTCAACAAGCTCGTCGTCGCCAATCCATTCGATCGCCGACTCGAGTGTGTGCGTAACAGGGGTAGCCAACTTTGGCCCGTCATCATGGCTATGTGTACGGATGTTGGTCTTTTCCTTCGCGCGCACGGCGTTAACGACCATTTCGTCTTCGCGCGCATTTTCTCCAACAACCATGCCCTCATAGAGGTCGTCGCCGGGCGAAACGAAGAGCGTTCCGCGCAATTGCAAGTTATCGAGGGCGTAGGCAGTGGATGTACCCATACGGTCTGCAACCATTGCGCCGCCAAGACGGTGCGGTAGTTCGCCACACCATGGCATCCAGCCTGCGAGGCTCTGGTGCAACAACGCAGTACCGCGTGTCACTGTGAGGAGCAACGACCTGAAGCCGATGAGGCCACGAGAAGGTGCCTCGAAACTGACAATGGTTCGTCCTGGGTCTCCGGGACGAAGATCGGTGATGCGACCCTTGCGAGGAGCAAGCGCCTGGGTGATGGCACCTACATACTCTTCCGGCACGTCGCATGTACCCGACTCGAGCGGCTCTTGTTTCTTGCCGTCGATCTCCTTTGTGATTACTTCTGGACGTGACACTTGAAGCTCGAAACCTTCACGGCGCATATTCTCGATCAACACCGCAAGCTGAAGCTCGCCTCTGCCCGCGACTTCCATGATGTCGGCAGATTCAGTATTTGCGATTTTGATGCTGACGTTGCCGAGGATTTCTTTATGCAAACGATCGCGCAGGTGGCGACTTGTGAGGTACTTGCCGTCTTTCCCTGCGTAAGGAGAAGTGTTCACGCCGAAACTCATCCGGAGTACGGGCTCGTCTACTTCTAAACGCTGCAGAGGAACTGGGTTATCAGAGGCCGCAATGGTGTCTCCAACTTCCACTTCTTCGATGCCAGCAACGATGAACAAGTCACCAGCAACTACTTCAGCAACTTCGGTGCGCTCGATACCGGTGAAGGCAAACAAACTTGAAAGTTTGCGCTTGATTACTGGAGCCGCGTTTGCGTCGGTTGGCTTCTGGCAAAGAGCAACTTGATCGCCCTTGCGAAGCACCCCGGAGATGACGCGACCAATTGCCAATCGGCCGAGATAGTCGGAGGCATCGAGGTTGGTAACCAACGCCTGCAGCGGTGCATCAGCATCGTTATCTGGCACTGGGATGTGTTCAACAATGCCGTCCAACAACGAGGACAGGTCTTGCGACATGTCGGGCATTCCAATTCCCAACATCGAACGACTCTCGCGCGCAACAGCCGAATAAACAGGGAAAGACAGGTGATGGTCGGCATGGGCGAGATCGAGGAACAACTGCTCGACTTCGTGCAGCACTTCCTCGGCGCGGGCGTCCTGGCGATCTACTTTGTTGATCACCAAGATGACAGGCAAGTCAAGGGCCAAAGCCTTCGAAAGCACATAACGCGTTTGAGGCAATGGGCCCTCTGCGGCATCCACCAACAACAGAATGCCGTCAACCAGCGCTAGTGCTCGTTCCACCTCTCCACCGAAGTCGGCGTGTCCAGGCGTGTCAACAAGGTTGATCTTCGTGCCCTTCCAGACCACTTGGGCAGCCTTAGCAAGGATGGTGATGCCGCGTTCGCGTTCTTGGTCGTCGGAGTCCATTACGCGATCGATAACGGCTGCGTGGGCGGCGAATGTACCTGTCGAACGCAGCAAGGCGTCGAGAAGAGTGGTTTTACCGTGGTCTACGTGGGCAACGAGCGCAATATTGCGCAGATTCTCTGGTTTTTTGGTCATGTGTGGGGGTGATAGTTCACGCGGGCTCGCCCGCGTGTTTAAATCTCTTCCTCGTCGCTTTCTTCCTCGTCTTCATCGAAACGGACTCCATAGCGCTCTGCTATGGCCGCATATTCATCTTCTTCGGACTCGGAACGCTTTTCACGCCCACCAAAGCCAAGGGCCTCCGCTGTGGGGCCTGATTGCTTCAATTTGCGCGCTTCCTCGAAACGACGGTGACGACCCTTCTTCACGGTAGGGGCTCCGAACTTGGCTCGGGCGACTACCGCTTGGACAGCCGCCTATTGGATAAACATCGCGGGTCAGCCTAGCGGTAGAAAGCCCGCCAGAAAGGGATATTGATGACTAATTCGGGTTTGTAACGGGAACGAGTCGAAGGCCACCCTTGCCATCAAAACTGATTCCCATATTGCCGGCAAGGATTCCGTCAATATCCTTGCCAACGATCTCGGAACGCCAACCCTGCGCAAGCCTCGCATTTGGCAACCGACGCAAGAACTGAAGAATGTCCAGTCGAGTTCCCAAAAGTGTTGCATCAATCTGGTGTGTCCTCGCCAGTTCACCAACCCATGCAGTAATCAAGCCCACGGCAGGACGAAGATCTTTATCAACATCTTCTTGATCAGCAACAGGGAACTTGACGTCCTGACCCACTCCTTGAGCAACGGCAGCGAGGACTTCGCGAGTCATCTCCGCACCCAACTGTCGCTGTTCGACACCACGAGCACGGAACAGTTCTTCAGAATTTTGCGGTTGAGCTTGGGCAATACCAAGTAGAGCCATGTCGGACAGCACCCTGCGAGGAGGAATGTTGGCACTCATCGCTCGAACTTCGCGCCAATGTCCAAGAGATTGAGCTACTCCTCGAGCACTCCCCTTCAGTGTGCGGACTTCTTTGATCTTTAACCATGCATCTTCGGGCGATGATGGACCGGCCGGTTTAAGACGCAATTCTTCGCATGCGTCGATTACCCAGTCGGTACGTCCTAACGCTTCCAATTTCTTCTCCAAAATATCGTGCAGGCTTAAGAGATATTCAACATCTGTGGCCGCATACGAACATTGATTGCTAGTGAGTGGACGCCGCAACCAATCGGTCAGACGGTCTCCTTTGGTCAGTGTCACCTTCAGTTCATTTTGAACCAAGGTAGATAATGAAGGCGATGACATACCGATGAAGCCCGCAGCCACCTGCGTATCAAATATCTTGTTTGGTGCTGTACCGCACGCATAATTCAAAACTTCCAAATCCTGTTGGGCCGCATGAACCACACAGAGTGCAGACGATCTGAACAAATCGCCAAATAGGGAAAGCGTCACTGCGAGAGGATCGACCAAAGCAATTTGCTTACCCCACTTCAGCTGAATCAATGCCAGCTGGGGGAAATACGTTTTCTCTCGATGAAACTCTGTGTCGAGCGCATAACGATCTTCCCGCTGAATCTCAGCAAGTACATCAATCAACTCATGATCTGACGAGATCCATTCGAATTTCATCTATGCGGTGGTTCCGCTATCAACGTCGTTACCCAAAAGCATCCATCCAGCTGTTCCACCCGCCACATTGACAACATTGGTGACACCTTGATCGATGAGATATTGACAGGCTTTGCCGCTACGCCCACCAACTTGGCAAACGACAAAAACATCTTGCTCGCTTCGGAATGCATCGAGATTGTCGGGGACCGTCTGGAGCGGTACATGAACAGCGCTGGGAATATGGGCTTCGTTGTACTCGTTCAATTCTCGAACGTCCACAACTTTGTATCCAGCGGCAATTTTCTCCGCCAATTGCGAAACTTCGATTTCTTTCATCGACATCCTTGCTTTCTCTAATTAGAAAGATCTATCTGCGTATTGATATTACGCGTCTTTCCCTCCGAAAACTGCACTTCGACAATTCTTAAACCGACTACGGCGCGATGAATTGCTCGTTCACCTTGGCTGAACATTATTTCAAGATGTTGCAAAGACGTTGAGATTCTCCAACATGACAGCAACCAGTGATTTCTTTCGTCTCGCGCAACCGCAACATCGAACTCTGAACTCAGCGCCTCGACAAGTTGGGAAAAGTCCTGTTTCTCGAAAAAGGGGGTGTCGCAGGGGCTCACCAACAGGAACTCTGCGTTGCTATTGTCCAATGCATCAACGAGTGCACCGAGTGGACCTTGTCCCTCTTTAGGGCCGCTGTATGTGTCCATTGAAATTGACTTTGCGTCATCAGCGCTAGCTCCGATGAGCAACACTGATCCCAATTCACTCATGTTGTGAGCAACTTTTACTGCCATAGGAGTTCCATCTATTGGGAACAACATCTTGTTCGAACCGAAACGTGAACTACTGCCACCCGCAAGGATTACCGCGTCCAACACAATAAAAGACTATTGCTGTCGGTTGGGGTCGAGTTGCATCAAAAACTGACGACACCTCGTGGCTTCATCGTGTTCGGAAATCTTCTCGGCACTGTTTGCCAAGCCTTCAACGCATCGCAGGAATCCCCTATTCGGTACATGATCCCAACGCACGTAACCGCTTCCCTTCCAACCGTTTGCGCGAAGTGTGTCTAGGCCGCGGTGGTATCCAATTCGAAACGCCATGTAGGACTCGAGGCTGTCTCGACCCAAGGCTCCAAGCCAAGCCCAACCATCCAAGTATCGAGGGTTGGCTGCCACTACTTTCGCTACGGCCTCCCTTCGAGCAGAGTCGGGTTGAGCGAGTGCGCGATCTAATTGAGATTGCAGCTCTGGTGGTACAGCTGGCAGTCGAACCTCGCCTGGCCCAGTACCGGAAAGATTGACGTTTGACATAGACCCAAACTACGGCATCCGACATGGAAAGATAGGACAGTGAACATATTTACTTTGGAAGCCGAATCTGCGAAAACTTTTCTTCTCTCAGCCACGGGTGGATCAATATTTCTCTTGTTGATCGTTCTTAAATTCGCCAAGTCTCTGGTCACCAAACTCATACTGAGCATCCTTTTCATTGGCATTGGAACGTTGGCATTCACTCAGCGTGACAATCTGAGCGCCTGCGTGGAAAAGGTTTCGGCTCAGGTTCAAGCCGGGCAGACATTGGACTCGACGTGCTCATTTCTTGGGCAAGATGTGCAAGTTTCACTACCTTAGATACCCTCGAAACCATGATTTCGGATCTTTGCAAGCAGCTCGATTCGTCGCCCACGGCAAACCATCTCGTCGAGCATTGGTATCAAATACTCACCGATCGCGGCTTTAACGAGTTTGCCCATGGCGCACCTGTGGGGGCTCGAGGGTTTGTTCGTGTTGGTGGCGCGTTGATCGCCTGGACCAACACCGACAATTTCGAACGTCGCGGAATACGAATAGTTGGAGCTCATACCGATTCTCCCGGACTGCACATTAAACACAATCCATTCACTGAGATCTACAACATGCAACAGATCGGTGTAGAGATTTACGGCGGACCATTGCTCAATAGTTGGCTTGACAGAGATTTGGGAATAGCGGGTGTCGTCTACGACCGAGCGGGAAGATCGACACTCGTCAGAACGGAACGAGCAGTTGCACGAATTCCTCAGCTAGCGATTCATCTTGATCGTGACGTAAATGAACGTGGATTACAACTGGACAAACAACAGCACATCCACCCTATTTGGACTACCGACAAGAGCATAAAGAGTTTCGATTCATTTCTTGCATCTGAATTTTCGATAGATAGAAATAACGTTGCGGCGTGGTCTTGTCAGTTGTTTGACATTCAAAAAGCAGAACTGTTTGGATATCGAAACGAATTTCTGGCTTCTGCCCGTCTGGATAACCAGGTTTCGTGTTGGGCAGCAATGAAGGCGTTGGTTGACAACGACGGAACCGAACCGAGCCTGGTTGCATTATTTGACCATGAGGAAGTTGGCTCAGAAAGTACAACCGGAGCAGCCGGCCCATTGCTTGAGACCATTCTGGAAAGAATCGCTTTGGCTTCAGGTTCCGATCGTGCTGGGTTTTTGGCAGGGTTGGCAAATTCTCACTGCATTTCGGCGGACAATGCCCACGCCATTCACCCCAACTACCCCGATCGTCACGATCAGAGTCATGCTCCCTTGATCAACAACGGAATCGCGATTAAGACCAACTCAAATCAACGATACGCAACGTCCGCGAAGTCAAGCATTCCCGTCTATGCAGCGGCCGATAGCGCGAAGGTCAACATCCAACAGT
>CAINLH010000256.1 GCA_903850275.1 uncultured Acidimicrobium sp. | reverse complement strand
CCAAGTTGTTCGGCAACCTGCGCCGCCTGAACTTCAAAGCCTGGCAAGAAATAGACCACCGTTGCGGTTTGCTTCGGCGTTACTTCGCTCGAGTTCATTGCTGGCTGAACGATAAAACCGCGACCCTGCAACTCTGTGGTCATTGTGCCGGCACTTCCCGCCACCTTCGAGGCGTTTGCAATCTGCACCTTAAACGCGGTGAGCGGAACAGTTACTACAACAGTTGTCTCCACCGGAATGGTGTCGGTAACGATGGTCTCATCGGTTGCCTGATCTGGTGTGGCAGTAGAGCCACTGCCACTATCACTGCGAATATCGCGCAAGATCAGAAACCCGAGGAGCACAGCGACTGCTGCAACAACGATGGACATGGTGGAATTGAGATTGCTGCCGCGAGAAACAGGGCCGCGGCTTGGACGACGTTGTTCTTGATTCATAGAACTACCGTACCTTCTGCACAACACCTGAAAATGTCATGCCCACAAAATCAGAGCCGGGTGTGGGGATTGAACCCACGACCTACCGCTTACAAGGCGGTTGCTCTACCACTGAGCTAACCCGGCCAAACCTTCTTCACTAAGCGCCTCAATGATACGGCGCAAACTCGCTTCCGAGGGAACCGAATTGTTCTATTTCAAGCCACGTAAACGGACAACTTCATAGGTTGCCAAAGCCGCAGCCACAGAAACGTTGAGCGAAGATAATGCGCCCAGCATTGGAATATTGACCAGTACATCGCAGCGTTCCCGCACCAAGCGTGACAGGCCAGGGCCCTCTGCACCCAGCACCAAACAAATTGATTCATCGCCAAGTGAACCCAATTCAAAAATGCTCTTGTCGGCTGCATCATGCAAGCCAACTATCCACACTCCTGCGTCCTTCATTTGTTGCAACGCGGTCGGCAGCCCACCAACAACGCACATCGGTACGTACTCCGCTGCACCTGCGGCCGACTTAGCAGCAGTCGGCGTAATGTGCACCGCTCGGTGACGGGGCAAAATCACGCCGTCGACTCCGGCACCATCACACGATCGCAAGATCGCTCCGAGGTTGCCCGGGTCTGTTACGCCATCCACAGCAATCAACAGCTTCGGCTTCTTCGAAGCCAGATCTCCAATGAGATAAGCCAAGTCGACATCTGGAATGGGTGCTGCCATCGCCAACACACCTTGCGGTGCCTCGCTTCGGGCTTCGCGCTCTATTTCCTTTCGAGCAACACGACGAACAGGAACACGCTGATCATTTGCCAACTCGATGATGTCGTTGATTACTTCGTTGTCATCGATGTCATTTGAAATCCAAACTTCAAATGCGCGGCGCTTTCGCGCGATCAACAACTCGCGAACGGCCTGCCTGCCTTCAATCTGTGCGCCACCCAAGCCATGCTGATCTGGCCGTGGTGCACGAGGGCTATGTGCATCTCGTACAGCTGCGGGACGCTTTGGTCGATCCTTGAGTGATTGTCTTGGTGCCTGCTTCGCACTGCGAGGCGCACCTGGTTTGGCACCGCGAGGTGCTCCAGTTTTTGCACCAAGACGTTTTGTGCCGCTGGAGTTTTTCCCTCGACCCGAACCTGAACTACGTGGCTTCATGAACTCTTCCGTTCTATAACGGCAACAGCCCAGCAGGCAATGCCTTCTTCGCGACCAAGTGCACCCAAGCCTTCGGCCCGGCGCCCCTTCACCGACACTGGCGCACCTGCAGCCTTGCTTAAGTTTTGTTGCATTGCATCTCTGTGTGGGGCAAGTTTGGGTCGTTCACAGACAACGGAGCAATCAACGTTGCCTATCTCGTAACCAGCTTCGCGCAACATTGCGGCAACCTTCTCCAGTAATTTCAATGAATCAACATTTTTCCATTGCGGCTCGGTATCAGGAAAGTGTTGCCCGATGTCGCCAAGACCAGCGGCGCCCAATAAAGCGTCAGCCACTGCATGTGCAATGACATCAGCATCGCTGTGCCCGACAAGCGCACGCTCGCCCGCGAACGTGACACCACCTAGCACCAAAACTCGGTCTGACGGCCCGTCGACAAATCGATGGATATCAAAACCTTGACCTACACGCGTCTGCACCGTCATGTTCGTACTACCTTTTCACACTTCGGTTCGCGCGGTGGCGCGAGCCCATTCCAAATCTTCGGGTGCCGTCAGTTTGCGGTTCAACACTTCGCCAGCGACGACTACCACTTTCCTGCCTAACACCTCTAAGAGTGTCGCATCATCTGTTCCTTCGGGCGATGATGCATGCGCTGTGCGCAATATGCCCGCGCGAAATGCTTGTGGTGTTTGCACTGCAACAAGTGACGATCGGTCGGGTGTATGCACCACCACGTTGCTTGCATCAACTTGCTTGATTGTGTCCGTGACAGCCAGCGCCGGCACTGCGCCATCAGCACCATGGTGTACTTGAGCAATCACTTCCATATAGAGGTGTTCGGTTGCAAACGGACGTGCAGCATCATGTACACAAATAACAGTTGCTTCTGGGGGAACTGCCGCCAAACCACGACGTACCGATTCGCTGCGGGTTGCTCCACCAATAACGCCACCTTCGCGTTCGGCTTCGGTTTCGGGCAATACAACGACTACTCCCGCACTTACGCCCCGCGCTGTTTCTACCGACCAGTCAAGAACACGCCGATCGCCAAGCATCGCAAACTGTTTTGGCCCACCAAATCGAGCCCCAGTGCCCGCCGCGACCACGATTGTCCAAACAATCTCGTTCGCTGCGGTTGTCACGCTCATTTAGGGTAGTACCGTTCTAGTTCGCATGACACACGAAGAACTACTCTCCCAAACTTCATTTTTTGCTCAAACACCTCCAGCAGTACTTACCCAGCTTGGTGCCCTGGCCCAAACACAAAAGTTGCAACGAGGCGATGTTTTATTCAACGAAGGTGACAGCCCCGATGCGCTATTCGTAGTGCTCAGTGGTCGAATTGCAATTGCCATTGGCAATAAGCCACTCGACAGCCGCGAGAGCATGCTCGCGCTCATGGAAACTGGCGACTTATTCGGCGAACTTGGCATGCTCGACAACGGACCGCGCAGCGCAATGGCCCGCGCAATCGAGCCATCTTCGGTATTACGAATCGCCTACGCACCAATTCGCGAGCAAATGTCGCAACACCCAGACATGTTGTGGGGAGTAATCACACTGCTTGCTGCACGCTTGCGCACCATGGACGAAGTGTTGGCCGACAGCGTTTTCCTTGACGTAACCGGCCGCACTGCAAAAAGATTGCTTGAGCTTTCTGGCGGCAACAACGAATTT
>CAINLH010000255.1 GCA_903850275.1 uncultured Acidimicrobium sp. | reverse complement strand
GCAGACGATCGCGCAAGTCGGCCAAGTACAGGAATGATGACGAAAGTGAGCGACAAAACAAGCACGAGCACTCGGGGCATGCCGGCGCCCGGGTCGAATGGGTCGGGGCTTGCAAACACCGCAACCATTGCCAGAACCAAGATCAAAGTGGGGATGGACAGCGTCACGTTGAAGTACATGGTGATGACCGAATCGATCCAGCCGCGACGATATGCAGCGATGATTCCTAATGCGCCGCCGATTAGTGACGCAGCAAGTACTGATACGAACGAGATAACCAGCGACATACGCGTTCCATGAACGAGCTGGGAAAGAATGTCGGAGCCGTCATAGTCGGTGCCGAAGAGGTGGCCCTTGGAGAACATGCCAACGCCCGAGGCGTCGTAGTCGTAGGCGTCCCATTCGGGCAGAGGCAACAAGCCGCCAAATATGGAAATGAACAGGCACAGATACAACCAACCCGAGGAGAGCTTGAAGCCCAACGGCTTCTTGCTACGCGCCACGATGGCTCCTTACGCGCGGGTCGATCATGCCGTAGAGCGCATCGACGATGAGGTTGAACAAAACGTATGCAATGGCGACAAGCGCAATGAGCGATTGGATGGCAAGGTACTGCCGCAACGCAATCGATGTCGCGAGCAACATGCCAAAACCGTCGAGAGCGAATACTGCTTCGACAACCACCGCGCCGCCAATGAGCGAAGCCATGGTGAGCGCAGCAGACGTCAGCAATGTAAGTGCCGAAGGCCTAAACACGTGGCGCCACAAGATCCATTTGTTGGAGAGGCCCTTGGATGACGCCATAGTGACAAAGTCTTCCTTGAGGGTGGCGATGGTGTCTACGCGAAGAAGCCTGGTGAAGGTCGCAATGGTTCCAAGAGACAAGCTGAGCACTGGCAGCAACATCGACTTGAAATGTTCGCCAACTCCATCAGCAATTGGTATGTACCCAAGTGGGTTCACCAAATCGAGCTTTACGCCAACAAGAAACGCAAGTGCCAAACCGATTGCAAAGTTTGGAATGGATGCCAAACCGAAGAGGAAGTTGCTGACGTTGCGGTCGGTGCGGGTATCGGAGCGGTATGCGAGCAAAATGCCGAGGGGGATGGAGACGGCGAGCGAGAACCCAACTGTGTACAGCATGAGCAACAACGTGCGAGGCAAGGTATTGGCGATCATTGCGGAAACCTGCGTGCCACCTTCGGCGTCGGTGAGGTAGTACTTGCCGAAGTCTCCTTGGACAAAGTTGCCAAGCCACGAGAAGTAATAGCTAAATACATTCTTGTCCAGGCCAAGTTCAGCTCGCAGCGCACCAATTTCTTCCGGTGTACCAAACGGCAACAAAAGTTGGGCGGGGTCGCCTGGCAATAGGCGGACAATAATTGTGATTCCAAAGGTCACCAAGAACAAGACGACAATGATCTTGAATAGGTTTGTGGCAAGACCCCGCGCTTGTTTCACGCTCCAAGTTTGCCCCATAAACGCGAACAAAACCAAATTCAGAAACACAAAAGCGCGGTGGTCGAAACCACCGCGCTTTCGCGTTTACTGCTGTTGTCCTTGCGGACAGTAGTTACTTAGCCCTTGGTTGCCGACGCAATGTCGAATCCGGAGGCGCCAATGACTGGGCGCACACCACCGCCTGGAAGTGGTGAAGTACCAATTCCCTTGGTGGTGTTTGTCCAAGCAAGGAAGCCGCCTTCTACGTAGCCAGGTACCCAGTAGCTCTGAGCCTGTAGCTCGAGAACACATGTGGAGTAGGCCTTGCGGGTGTCAACTTCGGCTGCGTCTGCGAAGCACTTCGCCAAGCCTGGGTTGACGAAGCGGAAGCCCGACAACTCGAGGTTGGTCTTGGTGCTGAACAAGTTTGCAAACTCGGCCGAACGGCCTGCAACCACGTTGAACAATGACATCTGCTGTTGCAGACCGAAGCCGCGAAGAATGTATTGCTGCGATGTCACTGGTGACATGATCGTGCACTTCATTCCTGCTGCTTCCATCATCTTGCAGATTGCCTGCGCGCCCTTCAGCGACTCGGCTGTGGTGTTGATTGGTACAACAATGTCAAGGGACTTGCCTGTTGCTGCGGTGTACTTAGCAACACTGGCCTTGGCCTTTGCCAAGTCGAACTTGAGCGTGCCCTTTGGCTGGTAGTACGGGTGCTCTTTAACTGCCAACTGGTAAGCAGGCGAGCCGTTGCCCTTGGTCATCAACTTGGTGTACGAGTCGGTGTCAAATGCCTGCGCAAATGCTTCGCGAGCATCTTTGTTAGCGAATGGCAACGCCGTTGCGTTCAAGTGGAAGCTCCATGTTGTTTCACGTGGGCCTTCGATAAGTGTGATCTTGTCCTTCAAGGTCTTCAGCAAGTTGAGTTGCTGACCCGAAGTTGCACCGAACGAAGCAATGTCTGCTTGGCCCTTGCGCAACGCATTCACGCGCTGTGCTGCGTCACCAACCACCTTGAAGGTGACGGTGGAAGCCTTTGGCAGCTTGTTGCCTGGGGTTGAACGCCAGTAGTTGGGGTTTGCCTTCAACACGGTGGTGAACTGATCGACGCCCTTGGACGAGATCATGAATGGGCCGGTTCCTGCACCCATGGTGTTACCACAGTTTGGATCTTGCAAGGTCTTGGTTGAAGCGATTGTT
>CAINLH010000254.1 GCA_903850275.1 uncultured Acidimicrobium sp. | reverse complement strand
GTGATTCCGTGAGAGTCGAGAGTGGAGAGCAGAACTGTAAAGGTGACAGCCGAGACCGAACCGTAATGGGCTGCTAACGCTGCGGCATTAGTGATGTCGAGGTTCCCTACTTTTCGGAAGAGTAAATAGGCAATGAGGGGAGTGATGATGCCGATGGCGAGCGCTGCTAACAGCGGCTTCCACAGTTCGGCAGGTGATGAGACCGTTAGGGCTTTGCCGCCTTTGATGCCGATTGCGAGAAGTAAGAAGGTGGAGAGTATGGGGTACAGCGCTTCTGGTATTCGAAGGTCGAACCGTAAAAGGGTTGCGATAAGTGCAACCACGAATGCAATAACGGGTGCGGTGAGAATGTTGTCGATGAGGATGCTTGAGAAGATCATGCGCGCCTCACTTTTTTCAACAGCGGCGCAATGATTGCTTGAATGTTGTGATCTGCCTCCAGCGGGTGTCGAAGCGGCTTGTCTAAATCAACCGAGTAGACGTTGTTTCGTCCGTCTTTGGTGACGGAGATGTAACCGGCATCAATTAACTCGTGGACAATTCGGTGCACGGTACGTTCTCGGATGCCGACCAAAGCCGCAACTTCGCTCAGCCGAAGATCAGATTGCTTTGCGATGCAAACCAGGACGTGGGCGTGATTTGAGAGGAAAGTCCAGTTTTGGGAACCGTTAGTGGCTATCTGCTTTTTGGCCATAAATACATGATATCAATATCATGTATTTTTAATCACCCTTTTCCTGCTTAATCTCGGTGATTCGTGCCTTGGCCAATGAATTGAGCAGCAAGGCATCTACATCCCAGTTGAGAGGCACCTGAAACGTGTACTTATTGACTTTGAAGGGGGCAAGTTTCTTCATGTTCTTTTCAAGAACATCGACGCTAAACGGGTTGATGGTGATGTGATTCTTCGAAACAGACAACCCCAAGACATAGCCATTTTTGTTGCGGAGCATGGGCTGATTCCATGCCATCACCAGCTCTAAGCCTTTTTGTTTGCCGGTGATGGCAGCAAAGATTGCTTTAACGGTCTTTCGAGCCTGCGGTTCCAGACCGTTGAAAAATGTCGTAGGAGAGTCAAACCGTTTTGATGTGGTGGACCCGCGAACGTACATCACCAACGCATTTGCGTGTGCTTGGCTGAAACCATAATTCTCTTTGAGATATGCAATCTGCTCGGGATACTTCGTTGATTCAAGTTCTTTCAGCCGAGTGATCCAAAAAGACACTTTTTCGCCATACTTTTTCTCGATTGCTGGGAAAAATTTGCTTCGATCACCGTCTTTGGAAGGCATGGTGCGATAATAATTCACATATGACAATCGGTAAATTTCTTGCAGTAGTTATCGACTGCGCAAACCCACTTGGAATGAGCAGTTTTTGGCAGCAGTTATTAGGCGGGCAAATAGATCCCAACACGTCTTCACAAGAGTGGATGTCGCTTTCAGGTGTCCCTGGTCTTGGCTATTTGGGGTTCCAGAAAGTTCCTGAATCAAAATCAATTAAGAATCGGGTTCACATTGATGTAGATGTCGAAACCATTGATGATGCCGTACAGCGCGCAATTGCACTTGGGGCAGAAAAGTCCGGAGAAATCGTCGAAGAAGAAACCAATTATTTTCAAGTGATGCTTGACCCAGAGAAGAATGAGTTTTGCTTTATTTTGAGAAAGGGAAATACATGAAATCGGCTTTATTGGTCGTTGATGTACAGCGCGATGTTGTCGCTAATGCTTATAGACGCGACGTAGTGATTGGCAATATTTCAGAATTGGTAAATCGAGCTCGTAATTTGAATGTTTTGATTATCTGGGTTCAGCATTCTGACGACGAACTCATAGAAGGTAGCGACGGATGGGCGTATGTACCCGAATTGCGCTTTGAGCAGCGTGCGAGCTTCGATGTCTTGCATTAGAGGTGAAGGTGCTCTTTGATCTTTGCGAGTGAAGGGTTTGTCATCGAAGTTCCGTCGGTGAACACCAATGTGGGGACAGTCTGGTTTCCGTTGTTGACACGCTCTACAAGTGCGGCCGACTCCGCATCGTGTTCGATATCAATCTCGGTGAAGGCAATGCCTTCTTTGTCGAGGTCGTACTTGAGGCGCTTGCAGTATCCGCACCATTGCGTTGAATACATTGTGAACGTATTTGTTGCCATAACTCAATCTTAGGATGGCGACGACGTCAACGTATTAAGCGGCGAGTGTGCCAGCGAACACCTGCCATGCCAATAGCGACTTGGCAACGAGACTCAACACGATGTATGCCTTCTCGCCGTGCAGATAGTTGGCCCACTTTCCCTGCGCCTTGTATTGCTTCCATTGCACGATGGCGAAGCAATTGAACAAGAGGAAAAGGGAGATGATGATGCCGTACACGAAGCCGGGAGTGCTGGCTTCTGGTGGACCTTTTGGTGAAAAAAGATTGATCGTGATGACGAGCCATGGAATTGCGCCTGCAAGGCAGCCAAACCAGAACGGCAGCATGTCGCGGTTTCCTGGCATGGTGTACTTCTCTTGCAACCAACCAAAAAGAATCATGCAAACGTTGACTGCGAATACAGCAAGTAGCGCGATGTAGTCGGCCGTGCCGTTTAGTTGCATGATGACGATGATCATGATGGACGACGACAGCGAGTACTCGACCCAACGAAATACGTTGATGTGTTTCTTTAGGCCGTTCGAGTACTTAGAAAACATTGCGGGTGAGCTGATGAAGAAGTGGAAAAATGCTGAAAGTGCCAGAAACGCTGCAACCATCAGGCTGATATTGAGATTGAACAAATTGATTGCCTCAGTGAACTTGCCGGTGCCTGGTGCGTCGGTGAGATATGTGGCAGTGACAGGAAGCGACGCATCGTTAGACAGCAAAACGATGCCGATCAATGAAAGTAGGTGCAGCGCACCAGCAATGATGTTCAATCTTCGAAGTCGGGCAATTTCTAAGTCCATCGTGTGCTCCTTGGTTCGGTGCTTGTAGCGAGTCTTACACGCAATAGAGTTTGCTGGATGGATGTTTCAGCAGCGGTGAATAAGAGAAGCTCGATTCGTCAGTTTCGTCCCGATTCGATATCTGATGACATGTTGCGCGGGTTACTTGCAGATGCTTCGCGAGCGCCAAGTGGCGGCAACCTACAGCCGTGGCGCATTTATGTAGTTAATGGCAGCTCGATGAACAAATTGCGCGAGTTTTTGCCCACGCAGCCACCGTTGGATGAGCCTGAATACGACATTTATCCGAAGGGTTTATCGGAGCCATACCGCACTAATCGTTTCGGCATTGGTGAACAGATGTATGCCACCTTGGGTATCGAGCGAGAAGACAAGGCTGGAAGGCAGCGCCAGTTTGCGCACAACAACGATTTCTTCGGTGCGCCGGCGGCTATTTTTTGTTACGTCGATCGTCAGATGGGCTTGCCGCAATGGTCTGACCTTGGAATGTTTTTACAGACATTTATGTTGCTTGCAGTGGAGCAAGGCCTGGCAACCTGCGCGCAGGAGTATTGGTCGGTGCGTCATAAGGCAATCAGCACATTTTTGGGGACGCCAGAAAACGAAATGATGTTTTGTGGAATGTCAGTGGGTTACGCCGACGAATCGGCACTGATCAACACCTTGCGATCTGAACGAATGCCCCTAGAGCAGTGGGTGCGATTCGTTTAGTTGGCTAGTGCAGCTGCGATTGCTTTGGCGCCTTCAAGCAATGCGGTACGACCGGCTTCGTCGAGAACGCCGTAAGCGGGCAGAACGAGCTGATCGGTGAGGTCTTCAACTTTTTTCATTTTCTCGCGCACCGCGTCATCTATATGTGGTGCGTCGGCTTCGCCCCAACCGAAATTGGCAACGTCGTTTGGGCGCTTGACGTAGTGGGCTTGCTTGCTGGTGAGGCCAAGCGCGCGAATGGCGACGAGGTGTGCAGAACCGCGAAACTCGCGCAGAGTTGCCATCAGTTGCATTGCACGGGCGGGAGTGTCTTCGGCAAGCGGTAGCGATTTGAACGCTGCGTACAGCGCAAGCCCATCTGGGTCGGCTGCGGTATTTACTTTTTCTGCTGCATCGACAAAAGCCTGCAGGTTGGCGACTGCAGACAGTTTCTCTCTGCCAAGTGCGGCGGCACATTCGTAGTGTGCAAAGCCAAGGTCGCGCGCAGGAACTTTTGCCGTTGCCAAGCTCCAGGCTGCATTAATGATGATGGGGTTGAAGTAACCGAACGCTGCTGCAACTACAGAGCCATCGCAATCGCCAAGTGCGCCGCCTCGGCCTGCAACATAAAACTCCATGCCCTTTAGGCCGAGTGCTTTGCCGCGGGATGCAGTTTCTGGATTGAAGTAATACTTCCAACCGTTGTCGTTGATGATTGGGCAAACACTGGCTACGAGTTCTTCGTTGGTCATGTTGGCAGGATAGTTCGTTAGCGTTGAGCCATGCCTGTTGAACCAATGTTCCCCGAGAACCCCGAATTTCCGCTGATTCATACGCGTCGTTACGAGGTGCGTGCCTTTCGTATGGCCGATGACAGGTTTCTGCTTCGGGGTGTTGTTTGCGATGAAAAGCCGGCCGGTTTGTATGTGACTGAGGATCCGGACCCGCTGTGGCTTCATCACATGATTGTTGAGATGGAAGTTGTATACCCAACGTTTGTGATCGAGCGGGCGTATGCGAAATTTCATCAACACCCGCACCTGGGATGCACCGATATCACCGACCATTACAAAAAGCTGGAAGGCATGTCGATTGCGAGAGGGTTTAATGCCAAAGTGAAAGAACTGTTTGCTGGTTCGCGTGGGTGCACACACATCACGGCGTTGTTGTCGGCCATGGCCCCGGTTGCCATTCAGACGGGATGGTCGATGCGGGTGACTGCAATGAACGAAGGCGAGAGTGCGTCTAACCCAAGTGATGCTGTAAGGCAACAGCGAGAGAAACAATTGGCCGGAACGCTGAACACTTGTCATATGTGGGATGAAGCAGGCGAACTAGCTGCACAGGTGCGAGCTGGCGAAACAATCGAAATTCCACTCTCGGTGAGAAAACGATTGCAGGAACTTGGCCGACCAGAAGTTTGGGGCGTGGTGTAAAACAAAAAGAGACGACCCTTTCGGATCGTCTCTTTTCACTTGCGAGGTTCGGGGGGAGACCCCACGTAATTACTTGGCGAGTTGCCAGAGGCTTTCTGTAAGTGAGAAGCCAATGTCTGATCCTTCTGTTGCGTATGCAGCGAAGATGAACAGTGCGCCACCAGCC
>CAINLH010000253.1 GCA_903850275.1 uncultured Acidimicrobium sp. | reverse complement strand
GTCGGCAACAAGCAGCGCCGCTTCCACAAGTGCATCAATACCTCGGGACTGAATGGTCGAACCTGCGAATGTTGCAACCAGCTCTGCGGCCTCTTGCGCAACTTCTTCCCCACCTTGCAAAAATGCAACGACTTCGTTCCTTCTGTCCTGCCAAAGTTTGAGCTTCATCGCCATAGTCGGGTTGGTTTCGCTGTCACTTGGCAGCCATTGCTGCGTCTCCAGCGGGCGCGTGCCTACGCGATGACGAAACTCGTTTGTTAACTCGGTGGGCAACATCGACTCGGGCATGGGAAATGCACGAAAAGATTCAACGTTGCCCGAGGGCAACTCGTCAAATGGGGTAAATGGATGTTGATGTAAAACGTGGGTTGATGCCACGATGTGTGAGTCAGATCACTTAGGTGTCATGCGAATGCCGCCGTCGACACGAATTGTCTCGGCATTCATGTAACTGTTGGTGATGCACTCCACCACCATGCTTGCAAGTTCTTCTGGGTAGCCCAAACGCTGAGGGAAAAGCACACCCTTTTGCAAATTTTGCTTGAACTGTTCGCTGTTTTCGCCCTGACCATAAATCGGTGTGTCGATAAGGCCTGGTGCAACGGTGTTGACGCGGATACCGATTGCCGACAAGTCGCGTGCGATTGGCAATGTCATTCCGACAACGCCGCCCTTCGAGGCCGAGTACGAGGCTTGACCAATCTGTCCGTCGAATGCGGCAACTGAAGCCATGTTGCAAATCGATCCACGCTCACCATTGGCAAGCGGCTCGTTTGTGCTCATTGCTGTACCGACGATGCGGATGCAGTCGAAGGTGCCCACGAGGTTGATGGCTACAACTTTCTTAAAGGCATCCAAGTTGGCTGCCGACTCGTAAGTGCCGTCTTTGCCCACCGTTCGCTGTGCCCAACCAATGCCGGCAGAGTTAACCAACGCACGAATCGGGCCCATCGATTTGGCC
Source organism: uncultured Acidimicrobium sp. (assembly GCA_903850275.1). Taxonomy (GTDB): domain Bacteria; phylum Actinomycetota; class Acidimicrobiia; order Acidimicrobiales; family Ilumatobacteraceae; genus UBA3006. The sequence continues at coordinate 2,400 of CAINLH010000253.1, read as the reverse complement.
ATTTCGGTTGCGTTAATGATGTCCTGTGTATTGGTCACGTCTACTTTGCAGTAAGCGCCGCCAACTTCTTTTGCTAACGCCTGACCTTTTTCTTCTTGAATGTCGGCAATAACTACCTTTGCTCCGCGCTTTGCAAGAAGTCGCACGCATGCTTCTCCAATACCCGATGCTCCACCTGTGACAATTGCGCTAGATCCGTTGAGTTCCATAGGTTGCAACACTAGGCAAGTTGGGCGGCTTTAGGCAAAGCCAAGCGAAGCCGCAACTGCAAGCGCATCCACCAGCTCGTTCATGGGTTCGCCATTGTGGGCTTTGACCCACGTAAAGGTGACATCACCACGCTGATTGACGAGGTCGATGAGCGGCTCCCATAAATCTCTGTTTGCAACAGGTTGACGTTGCGAGTTTTTCCAGCCGCGCTTCTGCCAACCGGCCCACCATGCATCGCGAAAGCAATGCACCACATACGTGCTGTCCGAACGAATTTCAATTGGCCCAGGATGACCCGCGTGGGCACGCAATGCTTCAAGCGCTGCAGATAGTTCCATGCGCTGATTTGTGGTGTGAGTTTCGCCACCTGTCTGACACGGTTCACCCGTCGGCGAAGTTGCCCAAGCCCAGCCACCAGGGCCTGGGTTACCAGAGCATGCACCATCGGTATAGATCACAATCACGTCCTAGATACTTACTGATGGACGATCGTTTCGCAGGTACCCACCAGTAACTCTGCGAGACTGAGTCCATGAGTTTTGATGGTTCTGTTCATCAGTTACCGGACACCGACCCAGGCGAGACTGCCGAATGGCTCGATTCGCTCGATGCAGTTGTCGATACCCACGGCAAAAATAGGGCTCGTTATCTTCTCGCTCGCCTGCTTGCCAGGGCTGAGGAATCCGAAGTCAGCTTCCCCACCACTGTCAGCACTCCATACGTCAACTCAATCCCACGCGAACACGAACCGTGGTTTCCTGGCGACGAACATATCGAGCGAAGAATTCGTGCCTACATTCGTTGGAACGCAGCCGTCATGGTGGTTCGCGCAAACGATGCTGCTGAGGGAATCGGTGGTCACCTTTCTACTTTCGCTTCGTCAGCGAGTTTGTATGAAGTCGGTTTCAATCACTTCTTCAAAGGCAAAGAAAGTGGCATACCTGGTGACCACGTGTACTTCCAAGGACACGCGGCACCTGGCGTTTACGCACGCGCATTTATCGAAGGCCGACTTAACGAAGATGACCTCGATCATTTCCGCCGAGAAATAGGCCGAGACGGCAAGGGGCTTTCCAGTTATCCACATCCTCGACTGATGCCAGATTTTTGGGAGTTTCCAACGGTGTCGATGGGCCTTGGCCCGCTTACGGCGTTGTACCAAGCACGCTTCAATCGCTATCTCCAAAACCGCGAATTAGATGACACGTCGGCCAGTCGCGTGTGGGCATTTCTCGGCGACGGCGAATGCGACGAGCCCGAAACACTCGGCTCTATTTCATTGGCAGCGCGAGAAAAACTGGACAACCTCACGTTCGTTGTCAACTGCAACTTGCAACGACTGGATGGCCCCGTGCGCGGCAACGGCAAAATCATTCAGGAACTTGAGGCAGTGTTCCGTGGCGCTGGTTGGAACGTAATCAAGGTCATTTGGGGTTCGAAGTGGGACGACCTGTTGGCAAAAGACACGACAGGCGCGCTACTCAACAAAATGAATGCCACTGTTGACGGAGAATTCCAGCGATACATCGTCGAGGATGGAAATTACATTCGCGAAAACTTTTTTGGTCCAGACCCGCGACTACGCGAAATGGTCTCACATCTCAGCGACAACGACATTCTTTCGTTACCGCGTGGCGGGCACGACTATCGCAAGCTGTATGCAGCGTTCAAGGCAGCAAGCGAAAACCTAGGAACAGGTCGACCAACTGCAATTTTGTGCAAGACAGTGAAGGGTTGGACTCTCGGCCACGAGATTGAAGGTCGAAACTCCACCCACCAAATAAAAAAGATGACTGATGAGCAGTTGCGAAAGCTTCGTGACACGCTGCATTTACAAGACGAGATTCCAGACAGCGCGCTTAATGCTGAAGACCCCCCTTATTACCGCCCCCCGCACGACAGCATCGAATACCAATACATGATGGAACGTCGTCGCGCACTTGGCGGCGCTTTGCCCATGCGCAGTACCGTCGTGCGCAAACCACTCGTACTTCCGTCCGATTCGGTGTTTAGCGAGTTTGATGCAGGAAGCGGCGAACAACAAGTGAGCACCACGATGGGCTTCACGCGCTTGTTGCGCAACATGGCACGCGATAAAGACTTTGGTCAGCGCATTGTTCCCATCATCCCCGATGAAGGACGCACCTTCGGCATGGACTCGCTGTTTAAAGAATTGAAGATTTATGCATC
>CAINLH010000252.1 GCA_903850275.1 uncultured Acidimicrobium sp. | reverse complement strand
CTTGGCTCCAGCACAAGCACGGCGCCACATGCCTTCGCACGCTCTTCAATCAGCGCACGCGACGTGTACGAACCAACTTCCTCATCGGACGTAATCAAGATTTCCACTTGCGACACTTCCCGAATGTGCGACAAACCATAAATTGCTTGCACAATGCCGGCCTTCATGTCGAAGATGCCTGGGCCGCGCACAATGTCGCCCTCGCGAGAAAACTTTCGGTTGGCCACGGTGCCCACAGGAAACACGGTGTCGTGATGGCCAACGATCAACACCTTTGCGTTGTCGCCACCCTTCCAATGCACATGCGGGCCTTCGCTCGACTCGATAATTGCTGGGGGCGTTCCCAAAAGCCGCGTCATCAAATCGGCCAGAAAGTGCGCGCTGGCAGTCAGCAATTCCACTTCATGAGAAGGCGATTCGATATTGACAAACTGCTCCAGCGTTTCCACCATCTGGGGCACGTTGGCCTCGGCTGCGGCGCGCAATTCGCTTAATGAGGGTGAAGCAGTTGGCAACGGCACCCCTCTATCGTGCCATGCAATACGCCAATTTGGGCGGTTTAGGCCAAAAAGCCTTCGTACACGGACTGCAGGACTGCCCGCCATTTATCCAGATCTTTTGCGGTAATTTTCGAATCGATATCGCGAAAGATTCGACCAAGAATTGCTGTCTGGAGCAACACGCCCAACTCGCGCGCGTCCAGATCTTTTCGAACAATTCCCTGTTTCTGCTTTTCTCGAAGCAACTCTTCAAGTGCGGTATCGATCATGGTTTGGGCTTCAGAAATTCGCTTCAACATTTCGGGCCGATGTCGGGCAGAGCCCAACACCATCACTCGCTGCCACCGCGCAATATCTCGGGTGTTCAGTGCCGCGTCTACAAGGGTGGGGATAGCTTCAAGCATTTGATTACGTGTGGTAATCGATGAAACCAGCGCTATAGCACCATCCACGTTGGCTCTGACGTCGCGCAAATACGCGGTAGACATCGCGGCACCCACCAGCCCGTCGCGATCTCCAAAATGCAAATACAACGAACTTTTCGAAATACCGGTTCGCTCGATTAATTCTTCAATGCGAAAACCACTGTCGCCGTGCTTCAGTACTAGTTCAATCGTGACTTCAATGATCTCGTCCAAATCCGGGGTCGTGCGAGCGGCGCGTTGTCGCGAGTCCGCCTTCTTGGCTTTCACTTCTTTCGGCACGCCGTCAGTGTATCTACGCCTCAGTATTGGGTACCACGCTGGACAGCACGGCGGGAATGGAGTAGCTCACTACCTTGCCGTCTTCGCCGACAAGACGAATTTGCAGAGTATGCATCCCGTCATTTTTTCCAACCGGAACAACAAACCTGGTCTCCAACTTTCCATCACCGTTCGTTGGCGCATTGCCCACAAACACTGGGTTCGAAAACAGCCAAGCATCCATAGTCTCGTTAGCCGCGTAACCATTAGCCCGAATCACAATGTGTTCGCCACGAACCAAATGCAACGTGTTGTCCGCTGCCAGCGGGATTCGCTCGTTGTCCTTCGACCACGACTCAATCGTCAGCGACTGCCCTACTGATCCGTTGATAAACGTGATTTCGCCGACACCCGTGTTGATAGCCACAAATGTTCTTGGGTAGCCGTCGATCAAAACATCAAGCTGGCCAATCACATTCAGTTCGCCAATGGGTGTCATCGGCGAGGCATTAGTTACTTCATCTCGGCTGCCCTGAGGTACCAACGTGCCCGTAGCGGCAATGACCAACGCGAGTGACATCGCTATCGAACCAACAAACACCTTGCGAACGTGCTGCACAGACAAACCAACACGAATTCGTAGTCCGAAGATCACCACGACGGCCAGCACAACAATCGCCGCGAGCGTCCAGATCGTTGAAACGTTTGTTCCAACAACAAAGGCGGCAGCAGAGACAACGCCAACGACACGAAGTGCCGGCATGTGCGCGTCAAAGTGATCGTTGCTCGACTGGGTAATGCGCAGCAACGCAAATCGGCCTGCAGAGGCCAGCGCGGCCACCCACGACAGCTCCACCAGCCACGCAGACAATTCGTAGTTCACACCACCAACTGGCGCAAACAGCGAAACCAGCGAAACAACCACTGTCACGTTCAGCACCGCAGTAATTGCCGACTGCACGGCAAAGCGTGCACCATGCGGGCGCGCGGCTCGGCCAATGACGTTCGGCAGCGTTGCGATTAGTACAACCAGCGCCGTTACGCGAATATCCAGCATGGAGCCAACCGAACCGCCAGCAACCACGCTTATTGCGAACACCAAGCCCGCAACTCCGCCCGCCATCACGTCCAATAGGCCAACGATGATTAGAACAGCTATCCACAACGTCGACGGCGCCGTGGCGCTAAACGAGGCAGAGTTAGCCGCCCCGAAACCGGCCAACACACCTACCAACAACATCAACATGCGCGGCAACCTCATGCCCGCAAGCCATGGTGTTGCAATCTCTATGCGTTGTACCGGCGAAAGCGCAATGCTCTTGCGTCGTGGCTGTGCTGCAAGCAAACCCGCAACCAAAATCATGATCACAAGGAACCACAACATGATGTTTGCCGCGTCACCCTTGCTCATCGTCGAAATCGAGACAACGTTGTCCTTGCCCAAGTTGTCTGCCGTTGCCGAATCCAACACACCAGCGCGGTTCATCGTCAGCACGTTGTCATCAACAACCGAGATTCCTTGCGCAAATATCATTTCTGCGCCGTCAACTTTTTTGCCCACAAACTGAATCTTGTGAGCACCAAGCGAAGCATCTGTAGGAAGCAGCAATTCGGCACTGAAGCTTCCATCTGCGCCTGCAATTACATCACCAAGCTTTACTGGCGTGGAGTACATCCACACTTCAATTGGCTCCGCCGGCAACATGCCGGTTCCGCTCACACGCACGGTGCCCCCAGCCGTTACCGCGATCGAACCATTAGTCAGCAGCGGCTCTGGTGCTCCGTTATCGCTCAATGACATCATTGTCATTGTCGACTCGCCAAGTGTTGCCACCACTTGCTCGTTGTTCACACGACGAACATCCATCGAAACAGCAAAGCCATCTACAACAGCAGCCGACTTGGTTGGGGCAAGCGACGGTGGAATGGTGTCGGGCACTCGGGTTACAGGTGCCAAAGGCGAGATCGATTCAAATACCGAAGTCTGTGTCTGAATGGTGTTCTGTGTAGTGGTTTGGGTGGTGCGCTGTGCCGATGCCGGAACGCGCTCTACCGTGGTTGTCGGCAAGCCCGTGGTCGTTGTGGTGAGACGAATTGTCGTCGTCGTGGTCAACTGACCATTGCGCTGCGAAATTGTTGTTGTCACTGCCCTACGCGCAACCGTTGTAGTCGGCAAAGCGCTGCCAGGGTTTCTCGTGACGGTCGTAACCACGAATACCGTCGTGGTCGAGCTGACAACCGTTGTTGAAGTGCTGTCCACAGAGGCAGTTGGTGCAGGCGCCGAAGGAACAATGATTGGTGCTACAGGAGTGATGGCCAACATGTTGGATGCCGCGCCCGGCCCAACAATGTTGATCGCCCGAACCATTACCTCGTACTCCACGCCATTTGTTAGACCACCGATATTGAGCGGCGACGTAATCGAACCAGTTGGCCATGCTGTCCAAGTAACACCATTGTCCAACGAATACTCGTGGTTAAGCAGCGACGAACCACCGCTGCTACCCAGCGCAAAGCTGGCAGAAATGGCGCCATCGCTTGCAGTGAGCGAATTCAGTGTTGGCGCAAAAGGAACCACGGGGCTGATGACAAACGAACGAGTTACGTCGGGTGCTGCGTTGTAGTTGCTTGTGCCACCCACCGACGCAACCAACTCACAAGTTCCCGAATCCAGCATGGTTACCGACAAACCGCTCACGGTGCACACGTTGGTTGTCTGGCTCGCAAGCGACACAGAGTTTCCAGAATCAACCGTTGGCGCCAGCGAGAACGATGCCGTTGTGAAGTTTCTGTCTGCAGGCTGAGCAAATGTAACCACTTGTGCTTTGCGAGCAACGTTGATCGTGAGGTCGTTCGACGTCGCACTGTTGTAGTTGCCCTCTTGCGCCTTTGTTGCCGTAACAATGCAAGTGCCAGCAGCAACGGCAGTAATCGTGTCGCCCGAAATAGAGCAGCCACCAGTGCCGTCGGTGACCGCATAACTAACTGCGCCAGCACCATCGCCGCCACTTGTCGACAGTGTTGTCGAATCGCCAAAGATAATCGAAGTGCTCGCCGCATCCAACGTGAAGCCAGTTTGGTTCGCACCTGTCACGCTGAGTGTTGCATCGACAAAAGTAATTGCATACGAACTGTTGGCAAGGTTGCCGCGGCCAATTGCATACGAGCCAACGTTCTCACCCGAGTTACGCGAAATCGACCCACTCAATGTCTCGGAGCCAATCAGGTTTCCGCTGGTGATCTCATACGTCAGCTGCGGGTCTGGCTGTCCGAACACCTTTGTTTTGTTGGCGGCCCTCACCGTGATCGGACGCGGGTCAATAGTCAGGTTGGCGCCCACATAAGTAATGGTGTAGTTGGCATTGGCCAATGTCCCTTGAGTAATCGAGTGCGTTCCAACACTTTCGCCACTTGCACGACCAAGCGCACCGCTAAGTGTGTCACCAGCAACCAATGCACCCGAAGTAATGGTGTACAACAACTCTGGGTCGGTATCGCCGTAGTTCTTGCGTGCCGCAGTTGCCGTCACCGTAATCGCGCGATTAATCACCGTTATCGTTGCCGCCGATGAGGTTGCCTCGTTGTGGTTGGCACTCTGAGCCTTGGTTACGGCAACCGTGCACGTTGTACCCACACCACCCGAAGCACTCAACGTGTCATCGGCAATCGAGCAACCTGCAGAACCCGATGAAGACACTGCGTATGAAACGGCGCCTGTTCCGGAACCGCCGCTTGAACCCAGCACCACCGATGTTCCATACGTGATTTGGCTGGTTGTTACCGAAAGTGCATTTTGCGTAGCACGCTCAATTGTGAGGTTGTTGCCAACATAGGTGATGGCATAGTTGCTGTTGGCAACAGTGCCTCGTGTAATCGCATAGGTTCCTGCGTCGTCTCCAGACACGCGCGACAACGAGCCAGACAGCGAATCCGAACCCACGAGCGAACCGCTCGTCACCGTGAATACAAGCGACGGGTCGTTCTGGCCATACACCTTTGTTCTGGCCGTGGCAGTAATCGTGATTGGTCT
>CAINLH010000251.1 GCA_903850275.1 uncultured Acidimicrobium sp. | reverse complement strand
GTGAATAGTGCATCTATTTGCAAGAAATGTCAGGATGTGGCATGGAAACTTCGCCGTCAACCAATGCCAGTGCCCGCATCATGGCCACATTCCTTATCGTTGCGGGCGTTGCACATTTTGCCAATCCCACATTCTTCGACGACATTGTTCCGCCATGGCTTCCCCCAAGCGAACGGTTCTGGACGTATGCCAGCGGTGTAGCCGAGCTCGCCGTGGGCATCGGGCTACTTTCGCAGCGCACCCGTTCGCGAGCAGCATGGGCTGCCTTTTTGCTCTTTCTCGCTGTTTACCCCGCCAACTTGTACATGGCTTGGGATTGGCGTGACAAGGCAGTAACCGACCAGTTGGTTGCCTTCGGGCGTTTGCCCTTGCAGTTCGTCATGTTTTGGTGGGCAATCAAACTGGCAAAAGCCAGCGCGCTACCAGTTGCCAGCGACGTACTTGGTTTCCAAGAACGCAAGTAGCCCGTCGTGGCCGCCTTCGCGGCCAATGCCCGAAGCCTTTACGCCACCAAATGGTGCGGCCGGGTCGGACACGATGCCGCGATTAAACCCGATCATGCCGGCCTCGAGTGATTCGGCAACGCGCATACCCTTCGCCGCGTCACGTGTAAACACGTAACTTACGAGGCCGTACTCCACATCGTTGGCAAGACGCACCATTTCTTGTTCGTCACTGCATCCCACGATTGGCGCAACTGGGCCAAAGATTTCATCCTTCAAAATTTCGTCATCAGGTGCAACGTCTGCCAACACTGTTGCCTGAAAGCCAAAGGCTGGAGAGGTAACTGCTTTGCCACCGCACAATACTTTTGCGCCCCTACTCACCGCACCGTTCACCATCGCCGCAACAGACTCTTGTTCGGCCCGCGAAACCAATGGGCCAAGCGTTGTCTGTGCATCCAGCCCATCGCCAAGAACTAGCGCCGACATTCGCGCGGTCAACTTGTCGGTGAACTCGGCAAGCACCGAGCTATGTACATAGAAACGATTTGCTGCGGTGCACGCTGCGCCACCATTGCGCATTTTTGCCAGCATTGCACCGTCGACTGCAGCGTCGATGTTGGCGTCGCCAAATACCAAGAACGGAGCATTGCCGCCAAGCTCCATGCTGCAGTTAATTACTCGGGGTGCTGCTTGCGCAAGCAAGATCGAACCAACCTTTGTCGAACCCGTAAAACTCAGCTTGCGAACTTTGCCGCTGTCCATCATTGCGGCAACCGCGGGGCCAGACGGATTGGTGACAACAACGTTGACCACGCCGGCAGGCACGCCTGCACGCTGCAAAACATCTGCGATTGCCAACGCCGTAAGCGGCGTATCTTGCGCCGGCTTCAACACCACCGTGCAGCCGGCTGCAAGTGCTGGCCCAATCTTGCGAGTTGCCATTGCGGCGGGAAAATTCCAAGGGGTGGCCAGCAGCGCAACGCCCACTGGCTGGCGCGAGACCATCAACCAATTGGCGCCGCCTGGAGCGCGGCGATAGTCGCCATCAATGCGCACTGCTTCTTCGCTAAACCAACGGAAGAATTCGGCCGCGTAGGCAACTTCGGCACGCGAGTCGGCAAGGATCTTGCCCATCTCGAGTGTGATCAACCGAGCAAGTTGTTCCTGTTCGGCCATCATGATCTCGAATGCTTTGCGCAGTATTTCTCCGCGCACACGTGGCGCAGTGTTCTTCCATGCGTCAAATGCTTGGTCTGCCGCGTCTACGGCGCGCAAACAATCGGCGATTGATGCATTTGCCACACTTGCAAGGCTTTTTCCTGTTGCAGGATTGAGCACATCAATTTGGCTCGCCGAACACACCCACTCTCCGTTGATGAACGAATTAGTGCGCATCTCGGCCATCGTCATTTGGTCAGTTCAATTCCAGAAATCTCTTTAATTCGATCACGCAGGAAGTCGAATGCTGTTTTGTTCTGTGAAATCATCACATCGTCAGCAGGATGCAAGAAAAGTGGCGTCGACACGCGAGAACGTGTTGCCGCATCACCCGTTGGGTTGGTCACTTGATGCGTGGTGCTTGGGTAGTAGCCCTCTGTTACATACTTCAGCATGTCGCCCGCGTTAATCGCAACGCTGCCCGGGTCGCACGGCACGTCGTGCCACATGCCGTCGAGGTCGCGCACTTGCAGGCCAGGTTCGTTTGATGCCGGCAACACCGTGATCATGTTGATGTCTTCGTGAGCAGCGGCGCGCACCGAACCAGCAGGTTCATTGCCTCGCAGTGGCGGGTAATGCAAAATTCGCAGCAGCGTGCGCCGAGTGCCAACAATCATTTCCGATAACGGCATTGAGAACTTGTTTGAAATACTGTCTGGCGTGTTGTCCTCAACCCAAGACAACAGTTCGGTGGCGAGCGACCAACCCGCTTGATAGACAGCTGCGGCGCTTATCGATTCGGCGGTTGGCTGCCTGCCCCACGGATACCAATGGAAGTACTCCTTAATATCCTGCAGTTTTGCACCAACGGCGGTCTCTGCTTCTTCAAGCGGACGATAGCCATCTTGCTCTGCTTCGCCTGGCAAGTAATCCCACTTGCGCTCGCTTCGGAAAAAGTCGAGCCATTCCTGCTGCAATTTCTGAACCACTTCATACTGAATCGGATGATTGGTGAGTACAGCGAAACCGGTTGTGCGCAGCGAGTCAGTAAATCGCTTTGGCGC
>CAINLH010000250.1 GCA_903850275.1 uncultured Acidimicrobium sp. | reverse complement strand
GCTTCTTCAAAGCACTCACGTATTGCAGCCACCCAGTACGACAGACCACCGTTTGGAATTCCCAACAGAGCACTCGCCTCTTCGTCATCTAAGCCGTCGCAAATTGCCTCTAGTTGTTCCTCGTTGTCGTTTGCATCCACTCGACCACCGGGGAAGACATACATGCCCTTGGCGAACACTGCGGCAAGTGTTCGCTGCAACATAAACACTTCGAGCCCATTAATCGGATGATCGCGCACCAACATCACCGTTGCCGCGGCCCGAATGGGAACTGCTGCTGGGTCGAACGGGGCGTCTGCTGATGGTTTATCGGCGCTCATCGTGTTCTACCGTCGGTCACACACTGCGGGCGCGGCTGCGACTGAGCACCCATGCGCCGCCAACGGCCGTCAAACTTCCAACAATTGCTAACGGGGCGACGTCTTCGTTGTTAAGAAACACGCCAAGTGCAAGCGAAACGGCTGGCATCAAATACAAGCTTGCTGCCGCCCGAGTAGAACCAATGCGCCCTGCAAGCATCACCATTGCGTAATGCGCGAGCGCAGTGCCCAGAACACCGAGGGCGATCATTGCGGCAAATGGGCCCCACAAAAATGGGCGATCGTTATTGATAAGCGAAAACATGCCAAGGGGCAGAAGCACGATCACTGCAACTATTTCTGCGCGCCACAGCACGGGAAGTGCTCCGTATTTTTGCTGCAGCGGTGAGGCAATATTCAATGCAAAGCCATACAGCACTAACGCAATCACGATAAGTGCAACACCAAACGAGCTAGACGAGCCCTCACTTACTGTTGGCAACGCAATCAATACCACCCCAAAAAACCCAATAGCAATACCAAGCATCTGCCCGCGCGGCGGCAAACGACGTGCGATAACACTTGCAACCATTGCCACGAATAATGGCGTTGCGCCGTTAAGCATTCCGGTCACGCTGCTTGAAACATGTTGCTCGGCAAACGGGAAGACGGTCAGCGGTGCGGCAAGCCACACAACCCCCAATAAAGCAATGTTGCGCCATGCCGCCCGCGGCACTTTTACGCGAGCTTTAGGAATAAAGCTCAGTGTGAGACAACCAAAAATTACGCGCATCGGCGTAATCAGGCCGGGTGCAAACGAATCCAGACCGATTGCTATGAAATAAAATGAGGAACCCCATACCGTTCCGGGAATAACAAGAAGCAACCAGTCGAGCGGTTGAAGTGGCGCCGACTCTGATGCCACGCGACGCGCGGCTGTTTCGTTACTCACTTGCTCCCTTGCGCATCTCGCGGTAATCGCGCGCCGCGCCTTCCAACGGTTCTACTTCAAGCGTGATGCCGTCAATTGCGGCAACGCGGCACATCGTGCCAACTGGCAAGGGCGTAGAACGGTTGGTGCGTGCACGCCACTGCGCATTGTGCACAATGACCGTTCCTTCAGGCGAGATGTCGGTGCTCGCAACACCTTCTGCACCAATTAACCACTCGCGACCAATTGTTGGCGTAGCAAAACGCGTTCTCACCATGCTGGGCATTCCCACAATGAATGCAAGCGCCATCATGCCAATGCCGCTGACGAGCGTTACCCAAGACATGCGCATTTGCGTTCCGTCAATTGGTTGATACAACGTAAACGACGCAATGACGAACAGCGCGAGGCCAAGGCCCGTCCATAGCCGCGGCACGCCCACTTGCACGTCTACAGCAAACGCGAAGACGGCAAGCACAAGCAGTGCTACAGCCCACAAACGCACCGGCAGTTCGTTAAGCCCGTAGGTACCGAGCACGAAACAAAACGCGCCAACGAAGCCGGCGATGCCGATACCTGCAGTGAAGAACTCGAACACCAAAAGCGACAAGCCAATGGCGAACAACAAATATGCAACAGGCGGGCTAGCAACCGTGTGCATCAATTGGCCAAGCAACCCAAGTTTGAAGAAACGTGCCGTTGTCGCGTCGCGAACTATTTGTCCGCTGCTGTCTACTTTTTCAACAACGGTGTCGAGCGCTACTCCGTCCACCTTTAGGCCGTCCAGTGCAAGCAACATGTTTCGCACTACTGGTACGCCTTCATCGGTGCCTGCGAAGTTCAGCAGGCCAGCCTTGCGTGCCTCGGCAAAACCAAGGCTAGAAACGCGCAACTGCGTGGACGAATCTCCAAAACTTGTTTCCTTGCCATTTACAACAAGTGCTTGACCTGTAAATCCAATGCGCGCACCTGGCGCCATCGCGGTCACGTCAGCAACTGCCAACAACTGCGCGCTCAAGCCGTAGGCACGTGCACCAGTTGGCCCAACCCAGACTGCAACAGGAATTTTTGCGGCAGCGACGCGTTCAAGCAATTGCGCCATGCGCGCTTCTGATACCACTGCACCACGAGAATTGACCTGCAAGACAACTGCCTGAGCGCCATTGGTGGCAGAACGCTCGAGCGCAGTCTCAATTTCGGCGACGACAACATGATCGAGCAGGCCGCTGACGGCAACCACATCTACAGGGGCAAGATTTTCGGCGGTGTCGCCGGTTGCGGCCGAAGCCGACCCATAAAGCGACAAGCCAATCGAACCAAATACGAGCGCGACAACACTCTTACGGACAACACTGGGTAACCTGCGCAATGAATCCTCCGGAGGGCGTGTGATCGTGAACAATTTCTTCGCTTCTTCCCGCACCATCATCGTTGCGGGTAAAGGCGGTGTTGGTAAGTCAACGGTATCCGCTGCGCTCGCCTTGGCAGCAGCGCAAGCAGGGCTAACCAGCCTGTTAATCGAACTAGATGGCAAGCCCAGCCTTGTCAGTGGCACGAGCCACATCACTGTGCGTCACATCAGCCCTGCCGATGCCCTAACCGAATACTTCGAAACACACGGATTGGCACGGTTGTCGAAGCGCCTCGTTTCCTCGGGAATTGTGGATGTTGTTGCCACTGCAGCGCCTGGCATTGAAGACCTCTTAGTACTGGGCAAAATCAAGGCACTCGAACGCGAGAGGGCTGCCGACATCATCATCGTGGACGGCCCAGCGGCCGGGCACGCCGTCACTTTTTTGCAGGCACCGCGCGCGTTGTACGACACCGTGGGAAGTGGGCCTATTCGTCAACAAGCACACGACGTGCTGCAGTTCTTGGCCGACCCAACGCGATGCCAAGTCATGCTTGTCACGCTTGCCGAGGCAACACCAGTAAACGAACTCATCGATACGGCGTTTGCATTAGAAGACCGTGTGGGGGTTGCCCTTGCGCCAATCGTGATCAACGCCATTGAGGAACAACCGTTGCTCGACATCCCTTCGTCTATCGATACAACTTCGCCGCTTATCACCGCTGCGCGCTTTCACAATTCGCGAGTGACGCAACAAACCGAATCCATTTCCGATTTGCACACCCGTCTGCCGCTGCCCACACTTCGCCTTACCTACAATTCATCAGCAATCTCCGTCGTTGAAGACTTGGCCAATCAACTTCGGTCACAAATCGAGCAATTGTCGTGACAACGGAAACCTTGATGCAAGTTG
>CAINLH010000249.1 GCA_903850275.1 uncultured Acidimicrobium sp. | reverse complement strand
GGCCATGATCAGATGCCGATGCATGGTCAGAGCCTTGCGTACACGTTTGGCGATACAAGTCGCACAACCCAGCGCGGCCCGCAGTACTTCGAGATGATGGGTCATCGCGCAATCTGGGCCGATGGTTTTAAGGCAGTTACGTTCCACGATCAGGGAGTGCCATACGACAAAGATTTGTGGAGTTTGTACAAACTCGATGAGGATTTTTCGGAAATGCACGACTTGTCGTCTACTCATCCCGAAAAATTGCAGGAAATGATTGCTTTGTGGTGGAGCGAAGCCGAACGATTTGGCGTGCTGCCACTTGACGACCGCGGTATCGAAATCTTTGGCACAAAGTCCAGGCCCGGTTCGCCGCACTACGGAAACACCTACACGTACTATCCGCCAATTGCGCACATTCCTTCTGACGCTTGCCCAATGCTCAGCGGCCGTGCATGGACGCTGACTGTTGACGTAGTCATCGGTGACGCACCAGCCGAGGGCGTTATCTATGCGCGAGGCGGCCACAACATCGGGCACTCATTCTTCATTAAGGATTCGGTGCTTCATTTTTATTACAACGCGCTCGGTAAGCATCAGCGTGCGAGTGCCCCAATTTCACTCTCGAAAGGAGAGCATCAGTTGTCGGCACGTTTCGACCGCGAGGGCGATACGGGAACGATGGTGCTCTTGGTGGACGGAAAAGAAGTCGGGTCTGTACATATCCCCAAGATCATGCGCATTCTTGGCTCGATGGGAATGGACCTTGGTTGCGATCGGCTGTCTCCGGTTGCGCCCGATTATGTAGCGCCCTTTCCGTTTAATGGATCAATAACAAAAGCTCATTTTGAAATCAGGAGCAAACCAACTAAGGCCGACGTCGACGCAATTTTGCGCGCCGAGGCAGCGAAGGAGTAGTCATGTCGAACGAACTCATTTTGGATTCGCTGCAGCGACGAATGAAAGCGTTGCATTCGTTGTACGACCAAGCGCTCGACACGATGACGATTGACCACGTCAATCATTTCGAGCGCGAAGGTGTGCTTCCCATCGCATTCAGCCTCTTCCACATCACCAACATGATCGATGCTTCGTTTATGTTGATCACCGGCGCCACACCGGTTTGGAACGACGAATGGAATGCGCGAGTGCAACCGTCAATCGCCGATCACGGCAAACATAAAACGGTAGAAGAAATGATTGGCCAACGGATTGGCAACTACGAAGCATTCCAAGAATATTTGCAAACAGTATTTGGGCGAGTGCACGAATGGCTTGCGACACTCGACCCGAACGAACTCACCCGCGTGGTTATCGCGCGGCCGTTTGGCCCTCAAATCGCCAGCACATACAGCGCGCGTGTTGCGGGCGAAGTTGGCATCACCGTGCTTGATGCAGTGGAGTGCTGGATCTACCAGCACGGCTTGCGCCACATGGGCGAAATCGAGCTTGCCCGTGGTCTTGTTGGCCTTGGCGGTATGACTTCCTAATTATTTGCGAGGGCCGCGAATGAGCGCGCCCGGAAGTTGCCCCGTGAACACGTCGTTCTCCACTGTTTGTACGCCGCTCACAAACGTTTTTTCGTATCCGTGCGCTGTTTGAACAAGCCTTCGGCCTTGCGCCGGCAGGTCGTAAGCCATGTACGGCATGTCGAAACCAAGCTGATCGAAATTGATGAGGTTGATGTCGGCTTTTTTGCCAGGCGCAATAACGCCGCGGTCCAATAGTCCATGCAGTTGAGCAGTGTGTTGCGTCTGGCGATACACAATGTGCTCGAGAGAAAGCTTCGGCCCGCGCGTGCGGTCGCGAACCCAGTGCGTGAGCATGAACGTTGGCATACCGCCGTCGCAAATTGCGCCGCAATGGGCGCCTGCATCGCTGAGGCCGTTTCGTGTTTGCGGGTGCTGCATCATCTCGTACGTCATCGATAGGTCGCCATACATGTAGTTGAAGAATGGCGAGTAGATCATGCCCTTGCCATCGTTGGAGAGCAGGTGGTCCACGATCAACTGCATTGGGGGAACTCCAAGTTTCTTGGCCTGTTCGCCGATACAAGTGGAGGGGTGCGGCTCGTAGTCGATATTGGCTGTGGTCACTGTGTACATGCGCTTGAGCGCGTTGGTTACCAGTGCCTTGTAAAAGTTGTCGTCAGGCACTTCGGTAATAAAGCGTGCACGCCGTGTGGGCTCGTTGAGCGCGGCAATTCGTTGAGCAAACGGGAGATGTGCAACTTCGTGATACGCGGGGTGGGCGAGCAACGGATGCACGCTGCCCTCGAGGCACATCAAGATGCCGATGGAACGCCCAGCGGTTTGCGCAACGATTTTCTCGCCAGACTCGTGCGCTTTCGTTAACAACGCAAGAGTTTTCCTCCACACTTCGCTGCCATCATCCAATTGGTTGACATTGACACTGACTGTTGCGCCAGATCGTCGAGCAAGCTCTTGCATCCACGGCCATTCGTCTACTGGCACGCGGGAATGTTCTGGGGAAAATTGGAAAATGCCGTGCCCCACGCGCCGCATTGCATCGGCAATGCCAAACAGTTCGTCTGGTTGCGCAGAAGTGCCTGGCACCAACTCGCCATGTTTGCTTCGGTGAAGCGAAGTGCGCGAAGTTGAAAAACCAAGTGCGCCCGCGCGCAGGGCCTGTTCGGTGAGCAGGCTCATCTGAGCAATATCGTCGGCGGTTGCGTCCTCGTTGTTCGCGCCGCGGTCGCCCATAACGAACGCTCGCAATGCACCGTGTGCAATCTGGGTTCCGAAGTCGATGACGTGAGGGCTTCGCTCTAGTGCGTCCAAGTATTCGGGGAATGAAGTCCACTCCCACGTAATTCCCTCGACCATTGCAGAGCCAGGAATATCTTCAACGCCTTCCATGAGGTCGATTAACCATTGGTGGCGATCGGGGTTGGCGGGTGCAAAGCCAACACCGCAGTTGCCCATCACGGCCGTTGTTACGCCGTGCCAGCTGCTGGGCGTAAGCCATGGGTCCCACGTTGCTTGCGCGTCGTAGTGCGTGTGCACGTCTACCCACCCGGGTGTGAGCAACAGGCCGTCCGCGCGCACATGTTGATGTGCGTGTGCAGTGGAAATGGTGCCAGGTTCGCCCACTTCGGTAATGATGCCGTTTTCAAATGCAACATCGGCAAGGCGCGAAGGCGTGCCCGTGCCGTCCACCAAGGTTGCACCCGTGATGACGGTTTTTTGTTGATCGGCCATATTCAGTGAATCTAATCGGCTCTAGGCGCCGCTCGAATCAGACGAAACGATTGCGAATAGTTCCAACGCCCTCAAGCGTCGTTTCAACGACGTCGCCAGGCTTCATGTAGCGAGGCGGCTTGTGGCCGTGCCCCACGCCAAAAGGTGAGCCGGTGTAGATCACGTCGCCGGGGAAGAGTTCGACAACTGTCGAGAGATACGAAACGATGTGCGAAATGTCGAAGATCATGTCGTTGGTTTGCGTATCTTGACGCTTCTCGCCATTGACGGTGCAACCCAAATGCAAGTTGTCGCGATTTGGGTTGTTGGTCATGTCGGTGACCCACGGTCCAATCGGAGAAAATCCGCGTCGGCTTTTGCCCATGTTGAACTGCGCAGGGCTACCCATGTACTGCAGCCCGCGGTCGGAAACGTCTTGGCCTACACAGAGACCAGCGACGTGTTGCCATGCATTTGCTTCGACAATGTCGCGGCCGCCCTTGCCAACAATGATCACCAGTTCCGACTCGTAGTCCACCGTTTCGCCCACCACTGTCACATCGCCTGCGGGCGAATTCAACGAGCTTTGAAACTTGCTGAACACCAGGGGCAGGGGAGGCAGCGGGCTTCCCATTTCGGCGGCATGCTTTTTGTAGTTCAGGCCAATGGCAAACATTTGTCGTGGGCGAGGAACCGGGCAATCCAGTTCTTCGAGCGTTACGGCAACGGCACTCGATGTATCGAGCGTCTGTGCGAATGCTTGCAGTTCCGACCATCGCGCAAGGCATTCCATCGGGTCGGACGGAAGTGCGTTGTTGCTTACCTTTGCAACGTCGACGATGCGTGGGTTTGAATTATCACCAATTACAAAGTGCGCGCGATTGCGCACTGTTGCGAGACGGAGTGTCATGTTGTAAACCTCGAGTAGCTAGATGCGACCCCGCGCTGCGCGGCGCTGTAGATCGGCTTTGGAGCGGGCTTCTTTATCTTTTTGCTTGCGCTCTGCGCGTTGTTTGCGCTTAGCTTCTTGCGCGGCCGCATCGACACTCGATGTTTGCGAGGACGATGTTGCAGAAGTGGTTGCCTGCGTTGCAGGAATGGCGAATCGCGAGTCGGTTGAAACCAACTTGCGGAAACCGCCAAGAGAAGTTGAGTATTGCACGGCCATCAGGCGCACTGCGTCTAAACCATACAGTTCGATCAGCGACGGAATGACTGTTTGGAGATCTTCGAGGCTTGGGTCGTCGGACTTGTCGCCCAACAAATCGATTGCCTTGTCGGTGGCGGCTTCACCAAAGAGCACGCCTGTGTCGAGGTAGGCCTTGCGGCTCTTCATTGATTCGCGAACTTTTTGCGCAAGTGTTGCGCTTTCGGCAAATGCTCCGGCTGGCAGGGCAAGCACTTTTGCCAGCGCATCGCGCAGCTTCTCTTCAACTCCGCCAGCGAGTGCCACGATTGATTCGTCGGTTATGGTGCCAAAAACGGCGGCGTAACGACGTTCAATCAAAATGGTGTCGCGGGAATTGCTGACGGGCATGGGTTTCCTTTGCTTCGGTGTCGCACCCCGAGGAGGTGCTCGTTCAGTGTGTCAGCACGGAGCCTCGCTTGCTACTCGGAAACCCCCAGAGTTGGGGTTTCGGGGTAATTTTGCCTGATGAAAGCGGCCACACCGGCACTCGTCACACTCGAGCAGCGCGGCGTTTCGTTTGTCGTCCACTCCTTTGATCAAACATCCGTCGAGGGAAACGATGTGGGTTATGGAAGGGCCGCCGCCGCAGCCCTTGGCGTTGAGGAATCGCGAGTTTTTAAGACACTGCTCGCAAGCGTTGAGCCACCGCTATCTGGGGTTGCGCACGTTGTTGCAATCGTTCCTGTCAACACGCAAGTCTCACTCAAAGCGCTGGCCGAGGCCATTGGTGCAAAGCGCTGCGAGATGGCGGCCGCTCAGGTGGCGCAGCGGATTACTGGTTACGTCGTTGGTGGAATCAGCCCGTTTGGACAGAGAAAAAAACTTACAACTGTTGTTGATCAGTCTGCAGAATTGTTGACGACCATGTTTGTGAGCGGTGGCAAGCGTGGTCTTGACGTTGAACTTTCGCCAAGCGATCTTGTTCGCGTGTTGGATGCTCGCGTTGCCGCAATTGCTGTTCCTAACGGCTGACGAGCGCCTGCACTTCACGAATCAGCATTTGGTGCGATGAATCCAATGTGAGATCGCCGATGGTGCCATGTGCGCCGACATTGGATTTCCATGTGATGTGCCATTGCACTGAAAATGTTGCAGGAAACAGACCACTTGGATGCATTGAAGACGCGTGCGTGTATTTGTACATGCATGTTGAAGGCAGGTAGTCGCCAAATTGCGACAGCCACACCAATCCTGGGCCGTCGCATTCGACGGGGCCTGTGCCCAGTTTGCCGTCGCCCGGGTCGAACATGATTTTCTTTGGTGTTGCAGTGGTGGTGACAGCGATGTATCCCGCGGGGGTGGGGATGCCGGCAGTAACGCTGATGGGGATCCATAACAACGGGTTTACCCACAGCCACATGTCGAGGTTGACAACGCCGCGGCGCGCGGGAGGTGCGAAGTTTCCCCAAGGAGCGGGGACATTGTCGTAAACAACCGATGCTGCTTGCCTGCCCAGTTGCGTGGTGGACACTTCGGGAATCCAGTGGAATGTTGTCGATGCAACGGGCACCGTGCACGAGTAGTCGTACAACCGATAGGTGATAGAGCCAACAGTTTTTGTAACTTCCGAACCCTCGCCAAGCTTCGCATCGCGGGGGATTGAAACCGACCACTCGCAATCATCGTTGGCATCACCGCGCACACCTGGCGGTGCACCAAACTGCACGCCCGCCATGATCTGATCTCCGCGCGACCCCGCGTCCAAGCTGACGCTTTCGTTGTCGGTTGCCGATGCAACGTTTGATATCAAGAGCGCTGTGAGGCTTACGCCAATAACAACGCCACAACGCTTGGTGCTCATTAGAAACCGCATATGTCGCCTCCAAAAAATGATTCGAGAACTTCGCCGCTTACCCATTTCCAATGCCCTGCGTGCATCTCGAGAGACCACGCTGTGCGGTTGGATGCCGTGTGATTGTTGAACACGATGTCATCGGCAGTGCTGTTGAGCTGACCAGAATCGAACAACACCACCGAGTCATAGGAACATGTGTGCACGAGCGCGTGCGAAGTGTCGTTTATCTGCAAACTTTCTATTCGAAATCTGTATGTGCCGGCTCCGGCGCGGGAGCGAATATTGCCCGCCGTTCGCTCAAGCATCAATTTGGTGGTGCCCGCATAGAGCGCGCTGCCAGGAACTGCAAAACTGCCGATGTCGCACTTGTCCGGTTGTCGGCCGCATTGCTTGCGAAGTGTGAGCACCCGAACAAAATCGGAACGAAGTGTCGCTATGTCGGGCGGCTCCGATGCAACGGGTTGGGCATCAACTGCATTGACCACGGTGTCGGGCACAACCACGGAAGTGGTGGGTGCAGGTGGCGGTTGGAAAACAACTAGTTCATTGGGTGTTGAGGAACAGGCGCACACCGACAGCGCAAGCAACACAGACCATAAATATTTGCTGGACATATCTGCCTCCGCCGATAGCGAGATTCACCAGTTCTTGTATTGGGATCTTGACAGCAATGGATAAATAGGGCCCTATCGAGCACAAAAAAACTGACGGTAGGATTGCTAGACCCCAAAATGAGCCAGAACCACCCCGACCTCGCTGCCGAACAGGCCCATATCGACCACGCCTACGCGTGCCTTGAAAAGAGCAAGACCGACGCCTGGCGCATTCGCGATCTCAATGAGGCCAGCACGGGCGGCACTTTCCAGGCACGTTACGAGCGCAACTTGTTCGACGAACAATTGTTGCAGCGCCTCACCCATCTTGATTTGGGCGATGCCGCACTCGTCTTCGGGCGAATCGATCGACAAGTGGACGAGACGGATGAGATCGAAAGCTTTCATATCGGCCGTTTGGCTGTTGCCGATGTTTCGCGAGAGCCCGTTGTTGTCGACTGGCGGGCCCCGGTTGCCGAGCCGTTTTACCGAGCAACCGGTCGCGAGCCAATGGGCCTTGCGCGACGCCGACACTTTGCCGTTCAGGGGCAACAGTTGTTGGGCATTGAAGACGAATTGTTTGGCGCGGGCCACTTAGGCGTTGGGCATGACGAGGGTTTGGGTGGCGAACCGCTCACCAGTGTGCAACAAGCCGCAACTGGGTTGCGCGGTTACAGCACCTTGCTTACCGCGCTCGCTCGCGGCCGCACTGGCCAACTTGGCGACATCGTGGCAACCATTCAGTCCGAGCAGGACCAAATCATTCGCGCCCCGCAAAGCGGAGTACTGGTCGTTCAGGGTGGCCCTGGCACAGGGAAAACGGTGGTTGCGCTGCATCGTGCCGCATACCTTCTATATACATATCGATTCCCCCTCGAGGATCAGGGCGTCTTGGTCATTGGGCCCAATCGTGTTTTCCTTCGCTACATCGAGCAGGTGTTGCCGTCCTTGGGCGAGGCGGGAGTCGAACAAGTGGTGCTTGCCGATCTTGTGCAAGGGCATCGATTTGGTTTAGCCGAAACCGAATTGGCGAAGCGCGTTAAAGGTGATGTGCGGATGGTTGATTTTGTATCGCAGGCCGTGCGCGACCGCGAACGACCGCTGCGAGAAGATCTGGTCATTCCGTTTGGTGCCGGCTTTTTACGCCTTCGCCAAAAGGAGTCTGCACGAATTATTCGCGAGGCTCGCCGAAGGTATCGCCGGCACAACGCTGCGCACCGTTGGGTGGAAACCGAAATGGTTACCGCGCTTGC
>CAINLH010000248.1 GCA_903850275.1 uncultured Acidimicrobium sp. | reverse complement strand
CCACCAGATGGATTGACTTCGTGCAAGTACCACAGACCTATCGCGCCGAAAAGCAGAGAAACCGCCACGACAATTAGTACCGCCAATACAAGGGGCCTAGAGAGGTGTCGCAACTCCTCCCTGACCACATCGGTTTCGACATCAGACTTCAACGCAAGAGCCGAAGGATGGTCCCATGGGTCGTCGCGCCAAGATTCCGCGATTTCTATGTGTTCCTTCTTTTTTCTCAAAAGAGGATCGATCATTGTGTCTGACCTTGTGCCATTTGCTCCTTGCGACGATCCAACCATCCTTGAAGAATTACCGCAGCGGCCACTTTGTCAATAATTTTCCGACGTTCTTGTGCATTTAACTCATTCTGCATCAAAAGGTGGTCGGCTGTGACTGTGGACTTGCGTTCGTCAAAAGTAACAACAGGTACACCAACAACCTGCGAAATCTGATCTACTTCGGTGAGCACAAGTTGCGCAGCCTGCAACATCTGGCCATTCATGCTGACGGGAAGGCCTACCACTACGACTTCAGCCTCGTACTCATCGACTACCAACTTGATGGCATCGTGGTCTGCTGAACGAGCCCCGCCTCGCTGAATTACCGAATGTGGAGATGCGAGAGTGCCGCTGGCGTCGCTGGTTGATACACCGATTCGTTTACTTCCCAAGTCAATGCCGACTGCTCGCATGCTAAGTGGAAAGCACCTTTGCAACAGCTGAGCGCGCAAGCTCGAGCGCGGCATCGATAGCCGAAGGATCCTTGCCACCGGCCGTAGCAATGTCGCCCTTGCCTCCTCCACCGCCACCGACCGCCTTAGCTGCATCGCGAATGAGATCGCCGGCCGCTACGGACACATCAGACGAAACGGTTGCGACGAGTGCAACCCCGCCCGTATCGGTTACGCCGCCTAACACAACAATTTTAATAGCCGCATTTTGACGGATTGCTAGAGCTAGTTCGCGTAAGTCATTTGGCGTCACGCCATCTACTCGAGAGACCACTACACCGCCTTGTGCTGAAGCAGCCATCTCCGATGCACGCGAAGTGGCTTGCGCTGATCTCAACGACCTGAGTTCCTCGCCAAGTGCTTTGCTTTCGTCAATTTTTCGTTGTATTGCTGAGACCAATTCGGAAGGCTGAGCCCCGAGCAACGATGCGGCGGCAGTAAGCGTGCGGTGATGAGCAAGTACGTATTCAACGGCATTCGCACCAGTTACAGCTTCTATTCGTCTGAGGTTGGAGCCGATTGATGACTCCGTCACCACTTTGACCATTCCGATGTCGCCCAAAGCGCCAACATGAGTGCCGCCACAAAGTTCCACGGAAACGCCTGCTTCCAATACACGAACGATGTCACCGTACTTATCGCCAAAGAAAGCTATTGCACCCGCAGCGGTTGCTTCGTCTTTAGAAGTTTCATATGCACGTACCGGACCGTTGGCGAATAGTTGCTCGTTGGTCAAACGCTCGATTTCCTCTATCTCGCTGGCACTAACAGGTGCGTAATGGCTGAAGTCGAAACGTAATCGATCGGGAGAAACGTGTGATCCGGCCTGTTTCACATGTTCGCCAAGAACTTGACGGAGCGCCCAATGCAACATGTGTGTTGCGGTGTGGTTGCGACGCGTGGCATCCCGAGCAACCACATTGATTGAAGCCTTCGCGCTCTGACCGACCTCAATATCTCCGCTGACGATCGAACAGGTATGTCGACGCAATCCCGGCAGAGCAAACGTTGTGTCAAGTACCTGCACTTCGCCACTCTCTGTTCGGATGGTTCCCGTATCGCCAACTTGTCCACCGCTCTCGGCATAGAAAGGTGAAACATCAAGGAATACTTCGACGATTCCAGGCCCTGCTTCAACATTTTGCAACACGGCCAAGACCGTTGCTTCGCACTGATTACTTACATATCCAACAAAATTCGTAGTGCCGAACTGCTCCATTACTTCGCGATACGAATCAACCGTGGCAGCGCTTACCGATGATCCCTTGCGCGCGCTCTTTGCACGATCGCGTTGCTCCTGCATTTCTTTACTAAAACCAGCGACATCAACCAGGACGCTTCTCTCGCCGGCGATTTCTTGAGTGAGCTCAATTGGGAAGCCATAAGTGTCGTGCAAGGTAAAGGCTGTCGTGCCGCTCATTGTCTTGGCACCAGCAGACAGCTCGCCTTCCAAAATTGTGAGACCAGTTTTTAGCGTTTGCCGAAAACGTTCCTCTTCGCGCGAGAGAACATTGACTATGAAATCTTTATTGGCCAAGAGGTCGGGATATGCGCCAGACATGACGGAAATGGCGGTTTCGGCGAGCGTTGGCATGACCAGTTTCTCGGTGCCTAAGAGATAAGCGTGCCGAACGGCGCGTCTGATGATGCGACGCAATACATAGCCGCGATTCTCATTGGAGGGGAAAACCCCATCGTTTACCAGCATCATTGAAGAA
Organism: uncultured Acidimicrobium sp.; assembly: GCA_903850275.1. Lineage (GTDB taxonomy): Bacteria > Actinomycetota > Acidimicrobiia > Acidimicrobiales > Ilumatobacteraceae > UBA3006. The sequence goes on along the minus strand of CAINLH010000248.1, from coordinate 11,310 downwards.
CGGGCATGCTCGGCAAGTACTCGAAGGCTGAAACTATCTCGGTCGTCGTAATCACCAATCTTGTATTTCTTTGACGTCAGCGACTGTGCACTTTCAATCATCGGAAAGAGCACGTCTGTTTCCCATACGGAATCGGTGCCTTGCATTAGTGCAAGGATTCGCTCTAGACCAGCACCTGTGTCAATCGATGGCTTTGGAAGCGGCGTACGACTTCCGTCCTTCGATTGGTTGTATTGCATGAACACCAAGTTCCAGAACTCCATATAACGATCTCCGTGTGGATCGTGGAGCGGCCCACCCTCCGGACCAAAAGCTGGTCCCCGGTCGATATGAATTTCGGAACATGGGCCACATGGACCAGCATCTCCCATTTGCCAGAAATTATCCTCATCACCGAGCCGCTGAATTCGACTCATTGGAACGCCTACTACTTCGTGCCAGATTTGTTCGGCCTCGTCATCGCTCTCGTGAACGGTGATCCACAATCGATCGCCATCGAAACCAAAAACTTCGGTGACTAACTCCCAAGCCCATGGAATGGCATCGCTCTTGAAATAGTCGCCGAAACTGAAGTTACCCATCATCTCGAAGAAAACAAGATGTCGTTTTGTGCGCCCTACCTCATCGAGGTCGTTGTGTTTACCACCGGCACGCGTACATTTTTGAACCGTGACCGCGCGCTTAAACGGTGCTGCCTCATCGCCTACGAAATACGGCTTGAAAGGGACCATCCCTGCGACGGTGAATAACACCGTTGGATCATGAGGGATAAGACTTGCAGAAGGAACAACTGTGTGCGCCTTAGACGCAAAAAAACCCTCAAAGGCCTTACGCAGATCATTTGCGCTTGATATAGCGGGGCGACTTCCAGACATTGACCTCAGTCTAGTTATACCGAATTGGGCAATACCGCTTTATTTATCGGGAGTTTGGGTCTTGGTTGAAGATCACGTCTGATTCCGAAGTTGAAGTCTCAACATCGTCCGAGCGCAAATTGCGTACGATTTCGATTCCTTGGTTGACCAACTTGACCGCACCATCAAAAATATCTGTTGCTATCTGTGCGGGTGTTAGTTGATCAGCGGCATCACGCGCTTTTTCCTTGACATATCGAAGACCAAAAATTCCCGCGACAGCTCCTAGAGCAAACCAAAAAAGTCTTTTCATCATGATCTACATCCCTCTTTCATCTCGACAGCAAGGGGTTAACCCCGGTAATAGGGCGATCGCCTAACTGCGCGTCCTTCAGTTTGCGCAGGAAGGTAGTCCTGTTCCACCTTTTCCACATCCCGAACATCATTATGTGGTGACTGATATCCGACTCCATGCCCCAATTCACTAGCTCCCGAATAGTGGGAGTCTCGAAGATGAGGAGGAACTTCGACATCTGCCCCATTTCGCACGTCGTCACGGGCAGTCCAAATTGCTTGAGCTACATGGTTACCTTTGGGGGCTCGGGCTAGATACACGGCGCCCTGGGCCAAGTTCAGTTGGGCCTCGGGAAGTCCTACTGCGTGAAGAGCCTGGGAAGCAGCAACTGCAACAACGAGTGCCTGGGGGTCGGCCATGCCGATGTCCTCACTCGCAAAAATGATCATTCGTCGTGCAATAAATGAAGGATCGTCACCGGATTCAAGCAAACGAGCTAACCAAAAGACTGCGGCGTCTACGTTGCTTGCGCGCATACTTTTGATAAACGCGGATATCACGTCATAGTGATCATCACGTCCATACTTCAATGCGCTGGTGCCTAGTGCGGCTTCAACGTGTTCGATGGATACATCGTTAGGCCGCGCCAAGGCACATGCAACTTCCAACGCCGTGAGGCTTTGCCTGCCATCACCACCAGATCGCTGCGCCAACAATGCAAGAGCATCGTCTTGAATTGTCAGGCCCTCTGCCTTCACCCCGCGCAGCAGCAATTGAGTGATGTCATCAACCGTCAATGGCTCGAGCCTAAAGAGAGTTGAACGACTGCGCAGCGGTGCATTCACTTCGAAGTAAGGATTCTCCGTTGTTGCTCCAATGAGGGTGATCACTCCGCTTTCGACCGAGGGAAGAAGCGCATCTTGCTGCGAAGTGGAGAATCGATGTATCTCATCGACGAAAACAATTGTTGAACGACCGTGTTGGCCTAAACGTTCGGTTGCACGCTCAATGGCTTCGCGCACATCTTTCACACCCGAAGTAACGGCAGATAGACGCTCGAAAGCACGATGCGTTGTAGATGCCACAACTTCGGCCAAGGTTGTCTTACCGGTACCCGGCGGGCCCCACAAGATGACTGACGACAAGCGATCGGCCTCGATCAGGATCCGTAATGGCGCGCCGATCGCAACAAGATGCTGTTGTCCGACTATCTCATCCAATGAACTCGGCCGAAGCCGAGCCGCCAGCGGAGACTGCGAACGCAATCGCTCTGCTATCGCAGAAGAGAAAAGATCGTCGGCGTGATTCACACCGTTTATCCGAATTAGCTCTTGGCCGGTGGAGGCAAGAGCCGTATACCCAACTCGTTTAACTGCGCGGGGTTAACAGGCGTAGGGGCGTTAGTCATTGGGTCACTCCCCGACTGCGTCTTTGGAAAGGCAATCACTTCCCGAATGTTTTCTTCGCCGGCCAGAATGGCAACCAGTCGGTCGGTGCCGAACGCGAAACCACCGTGAGGTGGAGCCCCATATTTAAAGGGCTGCAAAAAGAAACCAAATCTCTTGTCGGCATCCTCATCAGAAATACCAAGCTGTCTGAAAACCCGACGTTGCATCTCGGGATCGTGAATTCGAATTGAACCAGAACCTAATTCCCAGCCATTCAGCACAAGGTCATACGCGAGTGCACGGACGCTCATGGGATCGGACTCCAGACGATCGATGTCGTCTGGGTGAGGTTGGCAAAATGGGTGGTGTCCAGGTTGGGGCTTGCCCGTAGTCGCATTGATTCCAACGAAGAGGGGGAAATCGATAACCCAAACGTACTTATAAGGTCCTTCATGCACGGGCGGTCGGGCAAGATCGTTGCGAAGGGTGCCGAGAACCTCGCAGGTCGTTGCCCACTCATCTGCCACGAGCAACAGCAAATCGCCGTTTTGCGCACCCATTGCCGAAACCAGCGATGACCGCTCGGAGTCGGACAGGAATTTTGCAACCGGAGAATCAAGCGCAAGTCCTTCGCCAACCTTCATCCATACGAGACCTTTAGCTCCAATTTGTTTTGCACGATCCGTCAGAGCATCAAGTTTGTTTCGGCCATACGCAGCTTGTTCTGGATAGAGCGACGCATCAACCCGGATTCCTTTGATGCACGCTGCTGAAGAGAAAGCCTTGAACTCAGTAGCCGCGAATACAGCAGTAAGTTCAACAAGCTCCATGCCAAAACGCATGTCTGGCTTGTCAACACCGAATCTGTTCATTGCATCGCGCCAAGTGATTTGTTCGATTGGCGGCGGGGTCTCGCCGAGTACTGCTTCAGCCGCAGCGACAACTGCTTTACTAATGGCTGCCAACACGTCATCTTTCGTGACAAAACTCATCTCGGCATCCAGCTGCATGAATTCGTATTGCCTATCGGCTCGCAAGTCTTCATCGCGCAAGCAACGAGCAATTTGGTAATAGCGATCAATACCGGCGACCATCAACAATTGCTTCCATAACTGCGGTGACTGTGGAAGCGCATAGAACGAGCCAGGCTCCTTCCGTGATGGCACCAAAAATTCGCGGGCGCCTTCCGGCGTGCTTGGCATAAGGAATGGTGTTTCAACTTCTACAAATTGTTGAGCCTCCATTGCTCCGCGGATGGCCGAGTTGACCTTCGATCTAATTCGAAGGTTTCGTTGCATCCGTTCGCGCCGTATATCCAAATAGCGATACTTCAAGCGCACATTTTCATCTACGTCGTCCGCCCGAGCATCGATTGGGAAAGGTGGAGGTTCTGCCGCATTAAGCACAGTGATCGTGCAGTCCGAAAGCTCGATTTCACCAGTTGACAAATTCTTGTTGACGGTACCGTCTGGCCGCGGTTGAACCTTTCCAGTGATTTGGACAACCCATTCGCTGCGCACATCGACAGCATTGTCAACCACACATTGCACGATCCCTGAATAGTCGCGAACATCGAGAAACGCCAGATGTTCGCCATGCTCGCGACGCCGAGCGACCCAACCGCACACCGTTACCGTCGAGCCAACATCGGTTGCACGCAAATTCGCACAAAGATGGGTACGTAACGTTGTGGACTCGATACTGCGGTTCTGTTGTGTAGGCATGAACCTAAGAGCCTAGTTTCTGAAGTTCCAATCGAATCGTTTCCAATACATTGGACCTTGGGCAAGTGAACTGCAGTCCGTCACCCATCGGACGTATAACAACCGTTCCCTGCTCTACCTCATCAGACCCAATGATCACGGCAATGGCGGCACCGCTACGATCGGCTGCTTTCATCTGAGCCTTCATACTGCGATTATCGAACCCGCGGTCTGCGGAAACTCCGTTCGATCGGAGCAAAAGGCACAACTCTGCGGCGTGGATGCCGCCTGTTGTGTCAACAACAAACACCGAAACATCCGTATTCGGCGCGGCAAAGACGTTCTCTGCATCACATGCCAGCAACGTTCGGTCGAGACCAATGGCAAAGCCAATGCCGGCTGTGGCTGGACCGCCCAATTGCTCTACCAAACCGTCGTAGCGCCCTCCTCCGCCTATCGCAGTATGTGCAGCGGTGAGTGCGGTGCTGACGAACTCGAATGTTGTGCGGCGGTAGTAATCGAGGCCACGTACCAACCGATCTGACAATGTGTACTTAATGTTCATCGCATCAAGTGCCGCGAGAACAGACCTGAAATGCTCTGCAGCTCCATCACTCAGATAATCACGGATTGTTGGAGCACCACTAATGACTTTCTGGTCTTCAGTGCGCTTCGAGTCCAGCACTCGAAGAGGGTTCTTCTCAAGTGTTATTAGTGATTCAGCGCTGAGCAGCGCAGCATTCGTCGTGAAATACTGACGAAGCGCCTCTGTGTACTTATCGCGATCACCTTCATCACCAAGCGTGTTGATGAATAGCTGAACCTGTTGAAGTCCAAGTTTTTGGTAAAAGTTACTTGCCAGCGAAATAACTTCTGCGTCGAGCATTGGATCATCAACACCAAGTGCCTCAATCCCAACCTGATCGAATTGCCGATAGCGACCTTGTTGAGGTTTCTCATAACGAAAGTTGGGGCCCGCGTACCAAACCTTCCACGGGGTGGTCGGTCTGTGTTCTACAAACGCTCGACAGACGCTTGCAGTTTGTTCCGGACGAAGCGCGATGCGCCGACCGCCCTTGTCTTCAAAGTCGTACATTTCCTTAGTTACTACTTCGGTCGAGTCTCCCAGACGCAAAAACACACCAAGTTCTTCGAACATCGGTGGAATGATGTATTGATACCCGGCACGCTCGACTACCTCGGCAAATGATGATTGAAATTGGCGCCACCGAGACGAGTCTGGGGAGAGGATGTCTCTCGTGCCTGGGCTCGAAGCAAATGAACTCACACAGGAAGATTAGACGCTGGATGCTCGCCCGACATCACACGATAAGCGTCATATACAGAATCAATCCGTTTGATTGTTCGTAACACCGACTGCAGATGGCTCGGGTCTGCAAATTCGAACTCGAAGCGCATCTTGGCCACACGATCCTGACCTGTTTGGGTCGTGCAGGCAACGATATTAACGTGCTCCTCGCTGAGGGCATTGGCAACGTCCCTCAGCAGGCGCGAGCGGTCCAGTGCCACTACCTCTACTGCCGCAACGAATGTGGCGCCCCTCAGGTTGCCGCTCCACTCCACATCGACAACTCGTCCGACATTGTTGGATATGGCCATAATCGCCGTTGAGCAGTCGGAACGATGGACATTTACGCTGCGATCAGCAACGATGAAACCGATGATCTCGTCGCCAGGAACTGGCGTACAACACTTCGACAAGCGAACGATGCTCTGGTCGAGCCCCTCAACATGAATTCCGGCCTGTTGAATACTGTCCAAACCCGCTGAATCAAAGCGCATCCCTACAGAAAGCTGCTCGCCAAACTCGCCGTCACCAAATGCCCTGGATAAACGATTGGCAAATGAATCTGCTGCGACGTGACCTTCACCAATGGCCAGGAACAATGCGGCCGCGTCAGAGTAATTCATTGCCGACATTTCGAGATTGAAGGCTTCGGATTCCAATACCTGTTGAACGGGCATACCCAAATGACGTATTTGTTCGACAAGATCATCGCGCCCTGTCTCGACCAAGTCCTCCAGCCGTTCACGCGAGAACCATTGTTTAATCTTGCTTTTTGCTTTAGGCGACACAACCGAGTTGATCCACTCCTCCATCGGGCCTGGCTCGTCCGCCGTGGACGTAAGCACCTCACACGTGTCGCCAGAATTGAGTAGCGAATCGAGGGGAACCAAGCGCCCGTTGACGCGGGCCCCAATGCATGAGTGACCGACCTCCGTATGCACCGCGTACGCAAAATCGACTGGAGTTGCATTGACGGGGAGCGAAACCACTCTCCCCTTCGGCGTGAAAACGAACAGCTCGTCCTGATCAAGATCGGTCTTGAGACTTTCTAAGAACTGTCTTGGGTCGGATACTTCGTCCTGCCAGTCGATGATTCGATTGAGCCAATCGATGTCCGTGCTCGCGATGCCATCTTTGTATGACCAATGAGAAGCGACGCCCCACTCCGCACGCTGGTGCATATCGCGAGAACGTATTTGCACCTCTATTGGCTTACCGCCCGGTCCAATCACTGTTGTATGCAGAGATTGATAGAGGTTGAACTTAGGCATTGCGATGTAGTCCTTAAACCTGCCGACCACAGGTTTCCAATGTCCGTGGATGCAACCGAGTGCCGAATAGCAGTCCTTGACCGAATCAACAATGATGCGAACTGCCATTAGGTCAAAAATCTCGTCAAAGTCCCGACCTTTTTGCACCATCTTTTCGTACAAACTCCAAAGATGTTTCCCGCGTGCCGTCAGTTCTGCCTTGATATTTACTTCATTCAGCCAACCATCAACCTGACCAAGTGCTTTTGCCAGATATACGTCGCGCTCAGGGGCGCGTGTTGAAACCAGATAATCCAACTCTGCATATCGTTTTGGATAGAGCGCCGCAAACGACAGATCCTCCAACTGTTGCTTCATCTCTTGCATTCCCAAACGATGCGCGAGTGGGGCGTAAATGTCGAGCGTTTCTTGGGCAACCCGACGTTGTTTATCTATCGGCGCGGACGCAATCGTGCGCATGTTGTGCAAACGATCAGCGAGCTTAATAATGAGAACCCTTAAGTCGCGTGCCATCGCAACGAGCATCTTGCGCATGGTCGCTGCCTGTTGTGCTTCACGCGAATCGAATTGCAGCCGTTCCAACTTCGTCAGCCCGTCAACAATTCCGGCAATCTCGGCGCCGAAATTGCTCTCTACATCCGCAAGGGTGATTTCGGTGTCCTCAACTGCATCATGCAACAGAGCCGCGACCAAAGAGACTTCGTCCAAACCGATTTCAGCAACAATCCTGGCGACAGCCAGAGGATGACTTACATACAGTTCACCACTCATTCGCGACTGGTGCTTATGAGCCGAACTTGCCATTGCGTATGCGGCATTCACTTGCGTAATTGATGCCTTCGGGTGGTTTTGTTTGAACGCACTGAGGAGCGGCAATAACTCCTGATTAACTGCAGACTGGTTACGACGCCATGGCAGTACCCGCGATGTTGTGCTCATTTAGAGCCTCCCATAACTAAAAGTGTACGGGAACTTGAGTTGACTAACGGCGACGCTTTTTACGTGGACGAGGCGGATGCGTAAGAGCCGAGCTTGCAAGAACTACTTCGCGTTCGGAGTCTTGCGCGGTTGCGGCAACACGTTGAATCGTCTTTTTACCGGATCCGGCAATACGCGCCATCTCGGAGCCTGTATGGATCTCATCAGCCAAAGACGCGTATTTGGACTCGCGGGTCTTGAATTGTGCCAACAGCGGAGTAGCAACAAAAATTGACGAATAGGCGCCAAGTAACAGACCGACCAACAAAGCAATTGCAAATTCTTCTAAAGCAACTGCACCCAACACCCACGAGCCAAGAACGAGCAGAGACAACACCGGCAGAACCGCTGCAAGCGAAGTGTTGATGGAACGCATCAGGACTTGATTCATTGAAACGTTGGTGATATCGGCATAAGAAACACGTGAAGCTGCGTATCGCGCAGTGTTGTCATGAACCTTGTCGAAAACCACAATTGTGTCGTAAAGAGAAAATCCAAGAATTGTCAAGAATGCGATTACCGTGGCCGGCGTTACAGCGAGGCCCGTAATCGAATACACGCCAACACTGATCAGCACGTCGTGGACCATCGCCAAAATCGCCGAAAGTGCCATTTTCCATTCGAACCGCCATGCAATAAACACCGAAACCAGAACAAAAAAGATCAGCAGTGCTCGCACTGCCTTTTCCGTAATGCTGCGGCCCCAAGATGAACTGACAGACGAAACGCTGACATCTTGAACATCAACCTTTGCCTTCTCGGCTAGTGCGCTTTGTACTGCCGATTTAACCTCGGGGGTTTGCTCGGCTACTTGCACTCGAATTCTTGATCCATCCGAACCATTTAAGGATTGAATTTTTGCGTCTGCAGTATCGACCTTGTTCGCTTCAAGAATTGCAGTCACGTCTTCGATCGTGATTGACGCTGCGGGAACCTCCCAAGCGACTCCACCCTCAAAGTCGATACCTAGGTTGAGGCCTCGAGTGAACAACGACAACATCGTTACGACGATCAGGAATAACGATAAACCGAAACCCCACCAACGTCGGCCTACGAAATTGAAGGTTGTTTCACCGCGATACAGGCGAGTCAGAACTCCGCTCATTGGGCAACCCCTTCCGACATTCGCACTCCCAAGACCTTCCGACCATTAAGCAAACGTGTACGGGCAAGCAGAAGGACCGAAGGCCTAGTGAACGAATACGCAACTATTACGTCGCACAGAGTAGATAGGCCAAGGAAGAAAGCGAAGCCACGAACCGAACCGACAGTTAGCCACCACAGCGTGATAGCTCCGAGAAACGACACGGTGTCGGCGGCCAAAATTGTCCGCCATGCCGAAGCGAAGCTCCGTTGAGCCGAACCACGCAGGGTTTTGCCCGACTGCAATTCGTCTTTCATCTTCTCGAAGAACACAACGTACGAGTCGACTGTTACACCGATCGAAACGATAATTCCAGCAACGCCAGAAAGGGTAAGCGCAAGGCCGTTGGTCTTGGAGAGAAACGCAACAACGCTCCACAACAAAGAAAAAGAAATGGTGAGACCGCCGAGAATAACGATTGTTAACAGGCGGTAGTAAAAGAAGAAAAACAAAACTACGAGCAGCACACCGACAAGCCCTGAAATGATTGCGGCACGCAGCGAGTCTTTACCCAACGTTGGTGAGACTGTTTGAACTGTTGCAACGGCAAACTTGACTGGAACAGCACCAAACTCCAGGATCTTTGCGAGGTCGCGGGCTTCGGCTTGTGTGAAGTCACCAGAGATTTGAACAGTGCCGCCCGAGAAGATGGCTTCCTGAACGACTGGAGCAGAAATCACTTTGCCGTCCAGGACGATTGCGATCTGGCCGGTTGGGCAAACCGCATCACGATTGAAGCACTTGGTTGTTAGTGCATTCCAAAGATCAGCACCAGTTGGGCCGTCCTGCAAACCGACATTGACGACCCAATTTCCATTACTTACTTCTGCAGTTGCATCATTCGTGAACACCAGACCATCTGCACCTGCGGGACCAACGAGGAACGCACCACCCTTACCGTCTGTGAGAACGGCATTAACCGAAGGATCATTTGGATCATCCGAAACCTGAATATTTGGTGCAGATGCATCGGATGAAGGTGGAAGCGTTGTAGTTGCAGCACCTCGTACACGTGCGTTGCCAGGGCCGCTTGCCGCGCCCGGCAGTGTCGAATCTGAAGGAATTGTTGTTTGGCCAGGCAAGGTGGTTGTTGCAGATGTGTCGAGCGTGCCAGCCTGAAGTACAGGGCGAAGCAACACTTGACCCTGCCGACCAATAATGTCCAGCGCTCGTTGCTGATCATCTACGCCGGGCAGGTTGACAACAACTGTGTCTCCTTGGCGGATGATTTCGGGCTCGGCGACTCCGATCGAGTCGACTCGAGAACGAATGATGTTGATGGCAACATCTAGCGCAATTGCGTCATATTCACCCTCGGGCTGCAATGTGATTGATGCACCGCCCTGCAAGTCGAGGCCCAATGAGGGGACATTACCCGCAACCAAATTGGCAGCAAACAGACCAAAAACGATAACTACTACCCCAACAAGGGAAATAACTAAACGGCGAACCATGAATCAGACAACGACGCGATCGCGGTCGTTACTTTTTCTCTTCCGAATTGTCTGAACCTTGCGAATTCGTCGAGATTCGGTTGGCAACCGCGCTCTTCGAAACCCTAATTTCGGTGTCCTTGGCAATCTCAACCCAGAAATAGTTGTCTTCAACCGAAGAAATCCAACCGTAGATGCCGGATGACATTACGATCTCGTCGCCTTCTTGCAAACTTGATTGCAGGTTGCGAGTCTCCTTCTGGCGCTTGCGTTGGGGACGCAACAACAGAAAGTACATGGCGGCAAAAATGGCAATCAGCGGAAGCATCCCGAGGATGGAACCTCCACTGTTTGTGGTTTCGGCGGCGGACAAAAGGTTCAGTGCGTTAAACATAAGGTGTCACTCTATACGCAACGGCAGTGCCAGCGGACTAGCCCCAGATGGCCAATGTTGATTGCCGGAACTGTGCAAAACGAGCTTCCAAAATGGCTTTTCTCATTAGATTCATAAAGTTAATCGTCCAAGCAATGTTGTGAACTGACACCAATCGCGACGCGGTTGGCTCACCCACCTGAAACAAGTGACGAATGTAACCACGGGTGTGGCGACTGCAGACCATACATCTACACGTTGCATCAATCGGATCCTCGCTAAGAGTAAATTAAGACCGCTTGAGATTGACCCTGCCAGATGATGTCAACGCCGTGCCATGCCGGCCAAGCCTGGTTTGCAACACACAGTCGAACTGATCGACGCCTAGATTCACCGCTTCAACCAATGATGCTGGATCCCCCACGCCCATCAAATAGCGGGGTCGATCCGTAGGTAGATGGGCAAGGGCGGCTGCAAGGGCTGGAATCATTTGTTCGCGGGTCTCACCAACCGACAATCCGCCGATGCCATAGCCATCGAAATTGAGTTCAGCCGTGCGCTT
>CAINLH010000247.1 GCA_903850275.1 uncultured Acidimicrobium sp. | reverse complement strand
GGCACACTGGCAAACCAAAGACAACGACATGATTCTTCGCGTGTCGCTTGGCCGCGACGGTATGCCGATGCATCACCTCGACGACGAACGCCTACTCGCACTCGCACTCGCCGATTTGCAATGGCACCTAGGCATTGACGTTCAACCCACACATGTTCGTTTAACGCGCTGGGTCGAATCGTTCCCGCAATATCGGCCGGGCCATTCGGAGCGCATCGACTGGCTGGAGCGCACCCTTGGTGCAGTTGCGCCTGGCATTGCAATCGCTGGCGCTAGCTATCGCGGCATTGGTATTCCCGCTTGTATTGCAAGCGCGCAGCACGCTGCATCTCAAACACTGAACGCACTGGGTTCATGAGCAATTCTTCGCCAACGCAAAGATGGCGATTGTGGGCTGTCCTTGGCGCGGGAGCACTCACCGCATTTAGCCTGCCGCCGTGGGGATGGTGGCCGCTGTCGTACTTAGGCATTGCGCTCTTCGCAATGATTTCTCGCAACGCATCGCAACGTCCACGCACTCAATTTGTTTTGGGCATGGTCTTTGCCATTGGTTGGTTCGCTCCGGGCATGGGCTGGATGTGGTTTCTTACCCCTCCCGGATATCTGATTGCGGTGTTGTTGTTCGCAATGTTTCATGGCGTTGCCGCATTCATCACATCGCGTAGTGAACACCCCACGCTGACCGGGCCACTCGCACACACTCTTGCCGAGGCCTTGCGCTTTTCATTTCCCTTCGGCGGTGTCCCACTTGCATCGCTCGCTGTTGCACAGGCAAGTTCGCCACTTGTTGGCCTGTCTCGCATTGGTGGGCCGTTGCTGCTTTCGTATGTGGTGTGGCAATTTGGTTTCATTGCTGCTCGTTGGCCGTTTGCAACCGCTCGACGCCATGTGCCCATTGCGATTGCTTCGTTGATTGCTCTCGTTGCAATTGGCGCGTACGCCCCAAACGGGACGGATACAAACAAGTCGCTTCGTATTGCATTTGTTCAAGGTGGCGGCCCACAGGGAACACTCGCAATTTCCACAAACAGCCGCGATGTCGTGGAGCGCCATCTTGCGGCCACTCGGCTCATCGAGGATGCAGAGCAATTGGACATGGTGGTGTGGCCGGAAAACGTCATCGATGTCGACAATTTTTACGAGAGCGTTGAACGCGAAGAGATAGCCGCCGAGGCCAAGCGGCTAGATGCACCGTTCGTTGTTGGAATCACCGAAGATGTCGATGCCCGTTTTTTCACTAACGCCCAAATCGTTGTCAACCAAGATGGAACGCTCGGTGACCGGTATGACAAAGTGCGCCGTGTTCCATTTGGCGAGTTTGTTCCGCTTCGCGGAGTACTGGAATGGCTTGGTGCGCCAGTCGATCGCATCCCGCGCGATGCGCAAGCAGGAACTGACATTGCATCGCTACAAGTTGCGGATACCAAAATCGGTGTTGCCATCTCATGGGAAGTGTTCTTTTCTGGTCGTGCTAACGAAGGCATCGATGCTGGCGGGTCGATGCTTGTCAATCCCACTAACGGCTCTAGTTACACAGGCACCGTGCTGCAGTCGCAGCAAATCGCTTCTTCACGCCTCCGCGCAGTAGAGACAGGACGCTGGCTGGTGCAAGTTTCACCAACCGGCTTCTCTGCATTTGTTTCGCCCAATGGCGAAGTGTTTGACCGAACAGCAGTGAGCGAGCAGCGTGTAGTTATTCGCGACGTTCCACAGCGAACCGGCTCCACGTTGTATTCCCAACTTGGCGATCAGCCAATCATCATCTTGTTAACGGCACTCGTTGCTTCACTGCTGTGGGTTGCTCGGCGGCGGCGCTCGTGGTCGATGTAATTCGTTTACGTAACGGCTACATCTCGGTAGGCGTTGATGCACTGCACGGTGGTCGGCTTTCCTCGCTGCAAATAGGCAAACACGAATTGCTCATTCAGCAGACTGCCCACACCAACCCGCGGGAATGGGGTTGTTACCCAATGTCTCCGTGGGCCGGACGTGTTCGCAACGGCGCATTCACGCACAACGAATCATCGCATCAACTTCCGATCAACGCACCCCCTCACTCGTTGCATGGAACGGTGCTCGACGTGAAGTGGCAGATTGAAGAACACAGCGACACGCATGCGGTGCTGCGCACCACCTTCGATCAACGCTGGCCTTTCGGCGGGCGCATTGAGCAACGCATCGATGTTTCAGAAAACAGTGTCTTGCTCACGCTCACAGCATTTGCCGAACGCGAAGATATGCCGATCCAAGTTGGATGGCACCCGTGGTTTGTTAAACCGATTGCGCTTGATGCACCGTTTCCGCACATGTTGTTGCGAGACGACGAGGGAATTACTACGACTGAAATCATTCGAACCTCTTTCACTTCTTCTCACGAAGGAATAACCGACGACTGTTTCATCGCAGAATCGATCTCCCCTGTGCTGTCGTTCAGCGATGGCATTCAACTTTCGCTTGCAAGCGACTGCAGCCATTGGGTGGTCTACGACAAACCTGCTCACGCAACATGTGTCGAGCCGCAGTCAGGCCCACCCGACGCAATAAACACCTGCCCGACGGTGATTGCTCAAGGGCAATCCCTTTCGCGCTGGTTTCGCCTGACCGTGGCTGGTTACCGACAGGTAGAGTGAACGAGTTATGCAGCGGCCGTTCGACCCCAACGGACCATTGCGCATTGCATACCTCACGTATCGCGGCAAGCCCCATGTTGGCGGCCAGGGCGTCTACACCCGCCATCTGACCAAGGCTTTGGCAGACCTCGGTCATCATGTCGAAGTGTTTGGCGGGCAGCCGTACCCAGTACTCGACTCGCGCATTGCCTTGCACAAAATGCCGAGCCTCGACATTTTCAACGACCAATATCCAGGTCGCTTCCCCGCCTATTGGGAGATAAAGGATTGGCCAAGCTTCGTCGAGACGGCACAGTTCTTAAAGGGAACTTTTGGCGAACCTCGCGCGTTCAGTATTCGTGCTCATCGTGCGTTGAAAGAACGAGTAAACGATTTCGATCTGGTGCATGACAACCAATGCCTCGGTTACGGAATATTGAAGATCGAGAAATTGATACCCACCATCGTCACGCTTCATCACCCCATCACCAAAGATCGCAAACTGGAAATGGAACACACGGCAACCTGGTGGAAGCGTGAGGGCATTCGCCGCTGGTATTCATTTGTCAACATGCAGGGCAAAGTTGCAAGCAAGATGCCCCGCGTCGTTGTGGTTAGTGAGAACTCGATCGCTGACATTCATACCGACATGAAAGTTTCGCTCGATCGCATGCGTCTTGTTCCTGTGGGAGTCGACCCCGATTTGTTTGCGCCCATTGCGCACGTTCAACGCAAACCTGGCCACCTGATTACTACCGCTTCGGCAGACGTTGCGTTGAAGGGCCTGTCGTACCTGCTTGAGGCACTCGCCGT
>CAINLH010000246.1 GCA_903850275.1 uncultured Acidimicrobium sp. | reverse complement strand
ATCTTGACGGTCGAATCGACTCGGACGAGTTGGCTGTAGCAATTACAAAGTCGGGAATTAGTGACTCTGAGTTGCTCGCTGTTTTCGAATCAACCGATTCGAAAGAGATTTTCTCGAGTATCGATAAGGATGCCGATGGAAAAATAGATTGTTCGGAAGTAATTAACTTCCTGGAATCAATTGGTGTTGACGTAACGACTCAGTTGGTGGGTTTTCCCGCCCGACACCCCAAAACGGTTCTGGATTTTGCGTTGAACATGCTGGAAGCAGTTAGCCGAGACTTAACTCGAGCAAACTATCAATCGATCGATCGACAAAGAACAGTCCCCATCAATACCGACTATGTGGGCACCACTACCTTTGATCTCGAGCAGGCCGACTTAGAGTTCTTGATCGAAACTGGTCGAAGGCATACACGGTCATTTCTCGAATCGTGACGATGTCATAACAGCCAAACAGGTGGGCACAACGGTGCCCTTGAGGCTGTTTGGGCGAAATTGATAGACCGATTGGTAGCCTTGAATCGCTACTTGGCCCCATCGTCTAGTGGCCTAGGACACTACCCTCTCAAGGTAGCGGCACGGGTTCGAATCCCGTTGGGGCTGCCAATGCAGATGCATGTTGTCAATTCCGCAGCACCTATCGGAAGTACGCTGAACTTGTGACCAAGCCGGCCGCAAGCAACATTTTAGATACTGGCATCAAGCTGGTTCGAAACGTCGGCAGTTTCAACTTCGGTCGGGGTGCAGTTGCCGATGTTGCAACGCATGTCGAAGCTCGCAGAACATTGCCGGGCATTGTCGACGACCGTGTGGTGTACATCGTTGACGAGTTTTTTACGGGCAACGATGCGTTGCTGGAAAAGATTGGCAAAGAAGACACCGACTTGGTGTTGTACGTGCCCACTAAGGACGAGCCGACAACGGACGGCATCGACGCCATCGTTGCAAACATTCGGGCCACTGGGTTTCATGCGCCTGCCACCATCGTTGGCATTGGCGGCGGAATCACGTTGGACACGGCCAAAGCTGTTGCCAACCTGCTGACCAACCCTGGCCACGCCAGCGATTATCAGGGCTGGGACTTGGTGAAAAATCCGGGCATCCACAAAATTGGAGTGCCAACAATTTCGGGGACGGGTTCGGAAGCAACACGAACTTGCGTGATGACAAACAAGAAGACGGGTTTGAAGTTGGGTATGAATAGCGACTTCACGGTGTTTAACCACCTTGTGCTCGACCCAGACTTAACGGCCACCGTTCCGCGGGATCAGTATTTCTTCACGGGAATGGATGCATACATTCACTGCATCGAGGCGCTGGCCGGCTCGTACCGCAATGCGGTGGGCGATGCGTATTCGAACGAGACGATCAACCTGTGCAAAAAGGTGTTCCTGGGCGACGACATGATGTCGGCACAGTCTCGCGAAAACATGATGGTCGCTTCGTACCTTGGCGGTAGCGCCATTGCCACAAGTTACGTAGGCGTAGTGCACCCTTTCTCGGCTGGATTAAGCGTGGTGCTTGGCATTCATCATTGCGTTGCCAACTGCATCACGATGCGCGCAATGCAAGAGTT